>QHVW01000109.1:1148-7331 GCA_003223675.1 Acidobacteriota bacterium | reverse complement strand
CTGGAGATGTTTCCAGGATTCCAGAGGCTGCGGCAAGGTCCGCCTCCCACGGTGTTCCAGGAGACCGGGAGCGGTCTGTTACGGGTGGCCTATCGCGAGCTCGTGATCCGGTTCCAACCTCGCGCCTCCGATAAGCACCGGCGGGACATCCTGAAGAAGCACGGTTTTGTGGTCCGCCGGACGAACGCCTTCATCCCCGACCAGGTCGTCGTCTATCAACCCGGTAGGAGATCCGTGGGGGAGGAGCTGGTCGAGATCTCGAACGAGCTGATCGAGCTCGACGAGGTGGCGATGGCGACGCCGAATTTCATCTCCCAGTATCGACGGCAGGCCGCTCCCTCCATTCTTCCCCAGGAGTGGCATCTGAGGGATCTCGACATCGCCGCGGCCTGGAAGATCACGACCGGCAAGCCGGAGATCGTCGTCGCCGTCCTCGACGACGGCGTGGACGTGGACCACCCGAACCTCAAGGCGAGCCTCTGGAAGAACCCCGATCCGGGCTCCAGGGACCGGATCGGCCGGGACTTTTTTCTGCCCGACTCCGATCCGGACCACTTCAATCCCCGCCCGAAGAGGTTCCAGTTTCCGTTCGATCAGGTGGATGGGAACGACATCCATGGCACCTGCTGCGCCGGCCTCATCGCGGCCAGGGGGCTGAACGGCGGGTCCGTGGGGGTGGCTCCAGGATGCAGGATCCTGCCGGTCAAGATCTTCCACGCCGACTGTCTGGCTCCCGATGAGCGGGTCGCGGACGCCATCCGCTACGCGTCCTTGAACGCTGACATCCTCTCGTGTTCCTGGTCCAGCGGCGTGAGCCTGGATATCCATGCCGCTCTGGAAGACGCCGGCCGGAGCCGCGGAGGAAAGGGAGTGGCGGTATTCTGCGCTGCGGGCAATGCGCTTGGAGCCCGAATCTGCTTTCCTGCCCGGGATCCTTATGTCATCGCCGTCGGGGCCTCGACAGATCAGGCGCAACGGGCAGCCTACTCGAACGCCGGGCCCGAGCTCTCCATCGTGGCGCCTTCGAGCGGCGGGATGCATGCGATCTTCACCACGGACGTTTCCATCTCCAATCGAGGCTTCAACCTGGGGTTCGTCAGGCAGGGAGGAATGGACGGCCTTCATACCAACAGCTTTGGCGGCACGTCAGCGTCTACAGCTATGGCGGCTGGGGTCGGCGCGCTCGTTCTTTCCATGAGCCCGGACCTGAGCCGGGAGGAGCTGAAGAGCCTCCTCGAAGCTACAGCAGACAAGATCGGCGGTGGATTCGACGCCAATGGGCGCAGCGACGAGCTTGGCTTTGGGCGGGTGAATGCCGGCAGAGCCCTTTGAGAAGGCCAAGAAGTAGATCAGGCCACGGCGGCACGCTGATATCGGCTCAGGGTGTTGGCCCACGCCGCTCGGGTTCCTTTTTCCCCCTCTAGTTTCTCGACGAGCTCCGGCAGGTAGCTTCCGGAGCTGTCGAGCGGCTGGAAGACCGCCTGTTGGGGTACGAATTCGTTGCGGCGGACCAGTCGGAGACCGTGGCGGGCGGCGAAACGTCTCAGCTCTTCCTCGCCTGGAGCCTCCAGGAAGCGGACTGAGACCTCGCCTGTAGGGTAGTGAGGGCCGCCATCTTCGTCGAGGAGGACCGGCTGCACCGTCCCAGCAGGGCCCACGGCTTCCCGCGCCCGGCTCCAGAGCGATCGAGCATCGCCGGCCGCCGGCAACGTCAGGAGCAGGGCTCCAGCCCCTGCCAGCGGCTGGACGCGCCCGAGCACGGAGAGGCGCTGCGCAGCGGCAGTCTGATCCTGAGCGTGGACGACGAAGAGATGGCTGCTGGGCGAATGTCTCATGGATACCATACCCTTCTCCACCTTCAGGTTAGCACAGGTGTGCCCCCGGCGAGGTACCCTATCCCCACCATGCCCCCCATCCTCGCCATCGTCGGACCCACCGCCACCGGCAAGAGCGAGCTGGGGATGGCTCTGGCCGAGGCGCTCGGGGGGGAGATCGTCAACGCCGACGCCCTCCAGGTCTACCGGGGGCTCGACATCGGCACGGCGAAGCCTTCTCCCGCCGACCGGGAGCGGGTGCCGCATCACCTGATCGACATCCTGGAGCCTCAGGAGGTCTACTCGGCGGGGGACTTCGCCCGCCGGGCCCAAGAGGTGATCACGGACATCCAGGGACGGGGGAGGATGCCGGTCGTGGTGGGGGGGAGCGGGCTCTACCTGCGGGCGCTCTTCGCCGGGATCAGCCCGATCCCTCCCGGCGACCCGGGGGTGCGTCAGGAGCTGCGCGAGCGGCTGGCGGCCGAAGGGCTGGCGAGCCTGCGGGAGGAGCTCGCCCGGCTCGATCCGCCAACGGCGGCGCGGCTTTCGGCCGGAGACACGCAACGAATCCTGCGCGCCCTCGAAGTCGCGCGGGTCACGGGCCGGCCGCTCTCCGCCTGGATTTCCGAGCAACCCTTTGGGACTCAAGCCATTGCGGCTGTCCGCGTTGGATTGACGCTTCCGCGTGCCATCTTATACGATCGAATCGCAGGCCGTGTGGCCCGGATGTTGGATGCGGGGTGGCTGGAGGAGGTCGGAGAGCTCCTCCGGCTAGGTTTGTCCCCCCGGCTTCCGGCATTTCAGGCTATAGGGTATCGTCAGCTCGTCCGTCACCTTGAGGGGGATGGGTCTCTCGAGCAGGCGGTCGCCGAGATCGTCAAAGAGACTCGACGGTTCGCCAAGCGTCAGGAGACCTGGTTTCGGAAAGAGCCGGATGTCACCTGGTTCTCGGCCCAGGAACTAAAACGGCAGATTCCGGGGGTACTAGAACATGCCAAGCACAGGGGTCTCGGGAGGGCGTATGGCTAAGCACAACATCAACATTCAGGATGGTTATCTCTTCCAGAGCCTCAAGGAAGGGCAGACGATGTATCTCGAGCTCGTCACGGGGCGTCACCTGCTCGGGCGTCTGAAGAGGTTCGACCGTTTCGCCGTGGTTCTCGAGAGCGAAGGTAAGGAAATCCTCATCTACAAGCATGCCATCGCCACCATTTCCGCGGCGCCTCCCGCACCCTGAGGTCCGGCGCCGCCCGGGGCGCCGGATCGCCGCGGCCGCGGTCCTCGGCGTCCTGATGGCGGCGGCCCTCGCCTGTACTTCGGCCCCGCCTCCACCGCCCGTCCGCCAGCCTGTCCCACAGGCTCCGGAGCCCCTTGCCCTGGACGCGGCAGACCGGCCCTACGTGCTCGACCCCATGGAGGGGTATACACGGGAGGCCGACGCCCAGCTCCGCAACCGGCTGGAGGGGGTCTGGCACGACCTCGTCGATACCGGCGATACCGCTGAGGCTATCCGGGCTTCGGCAGAAATGCTCGACGCGAGCCCGGGCTTCCTGCCCGCCCAGGTTCTGGCGGCCCAGGTCGACTTCGCGGCCGGCGAGAATACGCACGTGGTCACGCGCCTGCTGCCGGTGGGCGACGCGCTGCCCACCTACACGGCGAGCCAGATGCTGATCGGCCGCGCCGCCGAGCGTCTGGGCGATGTGGCCCTGGCCTATTCGGCCTACCGCGCCGTGGCCGCGCGCAGCTCTCTCGCCCTGAAGCGGGCCGGCGAGCTCCACCCCCGCGCCATGGAGATCGTCTCCCACCGGCTGGACGAGTCCCTGCGCGCCCAGAAGGTCGACGAGGCCCAGAAGCAGCTCTCCCTGCTCCAGAGCTGGGGGCCGTCGGAGACCATCACCCTGGAGGCGGCCCGCAAGGTGGCCCTGGCGCGCGGCGACCGCGCCGCCGAGCTGGCCGCGGTCCAGGAGATCGCCGCCCGCAGCCCCGGGGACCGGACGCTGCTCGAGCGCCGCGCCGAGCTCGAGCTGGAGGTGGGGGACCCGAGCGCCGGGCTGAAGATCGTCCAGGACCTCGCCGCCCGCAACCCACAAGATCCGGCCATGGCCCGGAAGCTCGAATCCGCCAAGTTCCGCTGGCGCCTCTCGCAGCTCCCCCGCGACATTCAGGAGATCGCCGCCAAGCCGGAGCTCAACCGGGGGGACCTCGCCATCCTCCTCTACTGGCTGGTGCCGCAGGTGCGCAACAGCCTCCCCACGGCCGGGCGCATCGCCACCGACGTGCTCGACAACCCCCATCGGGAGGAGATCGTCCGCGTGGTGAACCTCGGCCTGATGGACGTCGACTCCACGCAGCACCGCTTCTACCCGGGCTCGACCCTGCGGCGCGGCCAGGCCCTGCGGGTGGTCGTGCGCACGCTGGCCCGCTTCGGCGCGGCCGCCTGCGCCAACCAGAACCCGGAAGGAGGGGACATCTGCGACGTCTCCCTGGCCTGCGGACTGGTCGGCTCCGGTGAGGACTGCGAGGCGGCGTCGCCGCTCTCCGGCGCCGGGGGGGTGGAGATCCTCCGCCGCAGCCTCAAGCTCCTGGGCGGCTCATGACCTTCACGATCCCGAACCTCCTCTCCCTCTTCCGTATGGGGCTGATCCCCCTGTTCGTCATCCTGGTGATGAACGGGGATCTCCGCAAGGCGCTGCTGGTCTTCGTGGTGGCGGGGGTGACCGACGCCCTGGACGGCTTCATCGCCCGCTTCTGGCATCAGCAGTCGCCGCTCGGCGCCTATCTCGATCCGATGGCCGACAAGCTCCTGCTGACCACCGCCTACGTGATGCTGTCGATCCCCAGCCTCAACCACGGCACCCTGATCCCGGCCTGGATCACCATTCTGGTGATCGCCCGCGACGTGCTGATCGTCGCCGTGGCCCTGGTGCTCTACCTGGCGGCGGGGATCCGGAAGTTCCCGCCGTCGGTCCTGAGCAAGGTCAACACCATCCTCCAGGTGGCGGCCGTGGCGCTGGTCCTCGTCGCGGGGTCCTTCCCGGACCTCCGGTCGATCGAGCTGGCGGCCGAGACCACCCTCTATCTGGTGGCCGGCCTCACCGTCGCCTCCGGGCTCCACTACATCTACCTCTACAGCCACCGGAAGGTCCGGGAGGAGCTGCGGGGAGAGGCTTCCACCGATACCCGATTCTGATAACATCGTGGAGAAGGATCTGAGCCCACGATGTCCGACTTCGTCCACCTCCATCTCCATAGCCAATTCAGCCTGCTCGACGGGGCGAACCGCCTCGACGACGTGATCAAGGCCGCCGGCGAGGCCGGCATGCCCGCCGTGGCGCTGACCGACCACGGCAACATGTTCGGGGCCATCGAGGTCTACAACAAGGCGCGCGCCGCCGGCATCAAGCCGATCGTGGGCATGGAAGCCTACGTGGCCCAGGGAAGCCGCCTGGACCGCACCCCCGGGCGCGGCAGCAGCAACCACCTGGTCCTCCTGGCCAAGGACGAGACCGGCTACCGCAACCTCCTCAAGCTCACCTCGGCCGCCTTCCTCGAGGGGTTCTACTACAAGCCCCGCGTCGACAAGGAGCTCCTCTGCCCGCGAGAAGGAGGCCGAGGCCGCCGCCAAGGAATTCCTGGAGATCTTCGGCGAAGGGAATTTCTACCTGGAAATGCAGGACCACGGGATCCCCGAGCAGCGGCTCGCCAACGAGGTGGTGCGCCGCATCGCCCAGCGGAACAACATCCCGCTCGTGGTCACCAACGACTGCCACTACCTGCGGCGGGACGACGCCTTCGCCCACGACGTGCTGCTCTGCATCGGCACCCAGAAGACCTTCTCGGACCCCGACCGCCTGAAGTACGCCTCGGACAACTTCTACATGAAGACGGCCGAGGAGATGCACAAGCTCTTCCCCAACGACCACCAGGCGATCGAGAACACCCTGGCGATCGCCGAGAAGTGCAATCTGGTCATCCCGACCGGGACCTACCACCTGCCCGAGTTCCCGGTGCCGGAGGGGTACTCTCTCCAGAGCTATTTCGAAAAAGTGGCCCGCGAGGGGCTGGAGGAGCGGCTCGCCGAGCTGCGCCGCCGCCGCGCCCAGGGGCTCGTCCGCCACGAGGACGAGGCCTACCGCCAGCGGCTCGACTACGAGATCCAGGTCATCAACAAGATGGGCTTCCCCGGCTACTTCCTGGTGGTCTGGGACTTCATCCGCCACGCCCGCGAGCACGACATCCCGGTGGGGCCGGGGCGCGGCTCGGCGGCCGGCTCCGTGGTCGCCTACTCGCTCCGCATCACCGACATCGATCCGCTGCAGTACGACCTGCTCTTCGAGCGGTTCCTCAACCCCGAGCGGATCAGCATGCC
>QHVW01000109.1:0-1040 GCA_003223675.1 Acidobacteriota bacterium | reverse complement strand
GCGAAGGTCGACCGCATCGCCAAGCTGATCCCGGACATGACCAAGTCGCTCGCCGCGGTGGCCAAGGAAGAGCCGCTGGCCGGCGAGATCGCGAAAGACCCCGAGGTCAAGCAGATCGTCGACGTGGGCAGCCGCCTGGAGGGGCTCACCCGCCACGCCTCCGTCCACGCGGCCGGCGTGGTGATCACCCCGCGGCCCCTCGACGACCTCGTCCCCCTCTACAAGGTCACCAAGGGGGACGAAGAGCAGGTGATGACCCAGTGGGACATGAACATCATCGAGAGCCTCGGGCTCCTGAAGATGGACTTCCTGGGCCTGCGCACCCTGACCGTCCTCGACGACGCGGTGAAGATCGTCCGCCAGCAGGGGACCCCGCTCGATTTGGATGAAATTCCCCTCGACGACCCCGAGACCTTCCGCATCTTCTGTGAAGGGCGCACGAGCGGCATCTTCCAGTTTGAGTCGCGCGGCATGACCGACCTGCTGCGGCGGGTCAAGCCGGACCGCTTCGAGGAGCTGGCGGCCCTGAACGCCCTCTACCGGCCGGGCGCCATGACCCTGATCGACGAGTACATCCAGCGCAAGCAGGGCAAGAAATTCTCCTATCTCGCTCCCGAGATGCAGCCGATCCTGGAAGAGACGTACGGCATCATGGTCTATCAGGAACAGGTGATGCTGATCGGCGTGGAGGTCGCGGGCTTCACCATGGCCGAAGCGGACATACTGCGCAAGGCCATGGGCAAGAAGAAGGCCGACGTGATGGCCAAGATGAAGGCGAAGTTCGTCGACGGCGCGGCCGGCCGCGGCATGCCGCGGGAGAAGGCCGCGGGGCTCTGGGACAACATCGAGCCCTTCGCCGGCTACGGCTTCAACAAGAGCCACAGCGTCGCCTACGCCAACCTGGCCTACAAGACCGCCTACCTCAAGGCCCACTTCCCGGTGGCCTTCATGGCGGCGATGCTCAACTCCGAGCTCAATTCCACCGACGCCATCGCCAAGTACGCGGCCGAGTGCCGCAACATGGGCATCCGCCTGCTGCC
>QHVW01000108.1 GCA_003223675.1 Acidobacteriota bacterium | reverse complement strand
CCGCGCTGTGGCCCTCCTCCAAGACCTCCTTGAGCGCGGTGAGGCCGGACACCCCGGCTCCGACGACGCACACCCTCAGCTTTCTTGCTTCCATGCTCGCCCCCCTTACGGCCAGATCGAATTCAGGCCGACCCACACACCTGCGATGAGCACGATCCGCCTCGTCATTTCTCCTCCCTGGGCGATGCGACTGCTTTTCCCAAATTCTACGGCAGATCCATGGGGAATAGGTGCCGCGAGGAGGGTGACACCTCGCAGGTCCTTGAATTCGCGAATCTGTCTCACCCGATCCGATCCACAGCAATGGCGCCGCGGCGGCCGGATTCGCGTCCCAACCTTTTGTCCGCTATAATCATTGGACCTTGCAACTCCAGGTTTCCTGTCGCAAGCCGGATGGTGCTTGGGTGGCGCCGCTTTCATCGGAGCTCGGCTCCGCGTCCACGCTGGTGCTCGCCTTCGGAGCCTCCGGGCTCGATCCCGAGACGGCTGCCGCCGTCGAGCTCGCGGAGCGCTTTCCCACCTCGCACGTGCTCGGATGCTCGACGGCCGGGGAGATCCTGGGCACCAGCGTCCTGGACGGCAGCCTGGTGGTCGCGGTCCTCCGCTTCGACGCGGTGCGCCTGCACAGCGCGTTCGCGCCGGTCTCCTCGGCCGCCGATTCCCTCGCTGCGGGCCAGGCGTTGGGGGCCCAGCTCGCCGGAGAGGACCTGCGGGGGGTCCTGGTCTTCGCCGACGGGATCCACGTCAACGGCAGCGAGCTGGTCCGCGGCATCGGCGACAAGCTGCCGCGCGGGATTCCGATCACCGGCGGCCTCGCCGGAGACGGCCAGGAGTTCCGCAGCACCTGGGTGATCGGCGGCGGCGGCTCGCAGCGCCACGGAGCCGTGGCGCTGGGTCTGTACGGCAAGAGTCTGTGCTTCGGCCATGGCTCCCGGGGCGGGTGGGACATCTTCGGGCCCGAGCGCCTGGTGACCCGCTCGCAGGGCAACGTCCTCTACGAGCTCGACGGCCGGCCGGCGCTGGGTCTCTACAAGGAATACCTCGGACACCGCGCCTCCGGCCTGCCCGCCACCGCCCTGCTCTTCCCGCTGGCTTTGCGCAATCAGGGCGGCGGGCCGCAGATCGTGCGTACGGTGACGGGCATCGACGAGGACCGCCAGGCGATGACGTTCGCGGGCGACATTCCCCAGGGCTGCATCGCCCAACTGATGAAGGCGAATTTCGACCGCCTGATCGACGGCGCCGGCGACGCGGCGCTGCAGACCGCCGCGCAATGGGGCTCGGGAGCCCCGGTCCTCACCGTCGCCGTGAGCTGCGTCGGCCGCCGGATGGTCCTGGGCGAGCGCTGCGAGGAGGAGCTCGAGGCGGTGCGCGAGGTGTTGCCCGCGGCGGCCGAGATCGTCGGCTTCTATTCCTATGGCGAGATCTCGCCCCATGTGGCGGGCGGAGCGTGTGAGCTGCACAATCAGACGATGACGCTCACCACGATCTCCGAGGCCCCGCCGTGAGGCTGCACCGCCTGCTCGACCGCCAGTTGCGCAAGCTCGGGCTGACGAGCGAGGCCCCGCCCCCCTCGCTCGCGGCGTGGAGCGCCCTGCTCGACCGGATCTCCGCGACGTATGCCGAGTCCGACGAGGATCGTTACCTGCTCGAACGCTCGCTCTCCATCTCGTCGCGCGAGATGCGCGAGATGTCCCAGGCCCTGCTGAGCGAGCTGGAAAAGCGGGTGGCCGAGCGCACCGAGGCGCTGGAGGCGGCCCTGCGGGAGCTCGAGAAGGCCCGGGCCGCCGCCGAAGAGGCGACGCACGCCAAGTCGCGGTTCCTGGCCATCGTCAGCCACGAGATCCGCACTCCCCTCAACGCCATCATCGGCACGTCCGAGCTGCTGCAGAAGACGCCGCTCTCCGCGCCGCAGCGGGAGTACGTGGGCACCCTCCACACCGCCAGCGAGACGCTGCTGGCCCTGGTCAACGAGACGCTCGATTTCTCCAAGATCGAAGCCGGCAAGCTGGAGCTCGAGACCACGGAGCTCGATCTCCAGAAATGCCTCGACCAGGCCCTGGACCTCGTCGCGTCCAAGGCGAAGGCGAAGGGCCTGGAGCTCCGCTGTCTCGTGGGCGGCGGCGTGCCCCGCCGGATCGTCACCGATCCCACCCGGCTGCGACAGATCCTGGTCAACCTGCTCGACAACGGGGTCAAGTTCACGGCCAGCGGCCACGTCGCCGTGAGCGTGGGCTGGCAGGCGGACGGGGACGCCACGGGCGTCCTGCTCCTCAGCGTCACCGATACCGGCGTCGGCATCCCGGCCGACCGTCTGGGCTCGATCTTCGGCCCGTTCCTGCAGGTCGACGCCACGACCACGCGGGCCTACGGCGGCACCGGCCTCGGCCTCGCCATCGTCGAGCGCCTCTGCGAGCTGATGGGGGGCTCGGTGACGGTGGAGAGCGTCGAGGGGCGGGGCTCCACCTTCCGGGTGCGCATCCGGGCGGCGCTGCCGGTCCCGGCGGCGGAGAGCGCCGCGCCGGCCGAGCCCTCCTCTCCGCCGGCTCTCGCGGAAGCCGCCGCCCCCTCGCTGCGCATCCTCGTCGCCGAGGACAATCCGGTGAACCAACTGCTCGCGGTGCGGATGCTGGAGAGCCTCGGCTATGGCTCTCCCCTCCTCGCCGCCGACGGCGAGGAGGTGTTGGACGTGCTGCGCCGGGAATGCTGCGACGTGGTGCTGATGGACCTGCACATGCCGCGGATGGACGGCATCGAGGCCAGCCTCCGCATCCGCGACATGTTCGGGGAAGAAGCCCGCCCCGTGATCATCGCCCTGACCGCCGACACGCTGGAGGAGAGCCGCGCCGCCTGCCTCGACGCCGGGATGGCGGGGATCCTCATGAAACCCTTCCGGATCGACGAGCTGAGAGATTGCCTCGCGCGGCTCCGGAGCCGGCGCCAGGGCCGGGCGGCCTGACCCGACGCGGAGCCTCAGGCCGGCACGGCCGACGCGGGCGCTCCCTGGGGCGGCTTCCGGCGCAGGATCGCGGCGGAGACCAGCGTCACGATCAGCCCGACCGGAAAGATCTCCATGAAGGTGATGGCGGAGTTGTAGAAAATGTTGTGGTAGTGCTTCCCCATCTCCGCCATCTGCGCGGCCGTCTTCTGGATGTCGGCCTCGCTGGCGCCCCGCGCGTGCATCTTCGCCAGGACGCTCGCGCTGTACTGGCTGAAGAAGTCGGGGAAGAAGTTGAAGTAGGCGATCTCCCAGCCGATGACGTACATCGCGCAGGTGACCAGGCAGATGAGGATCCCGACCTGAAAGGCCTTGCCGAAGCTGATCGCGCCGCCGGCCACCGTCTCGCGGTACGACCGGATGCCGAAGAAGACCATCAGGAACGCGAGCACCATGGCCGTGTAGCCGAGGATCTCGTTGTGCTCGAAGTTGATGACCCCCTTCATGCAGAGCGGCATCAGCACTGCGCTGACGAGACTCAGGATGACGCCCGACGCGAGCCCGAAGCGGAGAACGATGTTGCGCATTGTCATTGTGTTTCCTCCCTTGTCTGCCCGCAGTCTGGGGCCGGCGCCAGGCGCCGGTCGTCCTCCGTTCGGGTGATTTTCGGCCCGAATCCCTAAATCATCCTTTCGTTGACCCCGATTGACCCTCGTTTCGGGATCGATCAGGGGATCAGACCGAGCTCCCGCCCCTTCAGCACGGCCTGGACCCGGCGGTTGACCCCCAGCTTGTCGAACACGTGGGAGGAGTGGGTCTTGACCGTATTCTCGGAGACGCGGAGCCGCTCGCCGATCTCCCGGTTGCTCAAGCCTTCCGCGATCAGCCCGAGGATCTCGTGCTCGCGCGGGGTAATCCCGAGCTCCTTGAGCTTCCCGGCGTTGAGCGTGAAGGGCTCACCCTCCGGGACGCGGACCTCCCGGACCACCGTCACCTCCCGGGACCGCGACCAGTGCCGTCCGAAGTAGATCCCCAGCCCGGCGAAGATCGCCGCCACCAGGCCGCCATAGATCTCGCCGGGATAGGTGCGGACCACGTACTGGTACTCGAGGATCTTGAGCAGGACGAGCAGCACCCCGCCGATGAGCCCATAGAAGATGACGCGCTTCACGGGCGTGAGGATAGCGCGCCGCCCGGGACAGGTGCCAGCCGAATCGCCGCGAATCGGTGGTACCTCGAAGAGACCTTGAAAGGGACGCCTCAGTCGCAGCTTTTGAGTCTCTGACCGCACTGTGGCCGCAGCTCGGCGATCCCCTTCAGGACGTCCGGGGGGAGCTTGGTTTCATACTCCTTGAGATCGTGATCGTCGAGCTCCGCCAGATACCGGTCGAGGTCCGGCTGGCAGGCGAGGAAGAGGAGGACGTTCTCCGGACGGTAGGCCTTCCCGCCGAGCTTGGCGGGATCGAGCTCCATCCTCCGGATCACCGAGGGGTCGAGGGAGGGGTTGGCCGACTCGGGTCTGCCGATCAGACACCGCTGTGCTGGGCCGGAGCGTCCGCGGAGACTGTCCAGGGTCCGGTACAGCGTGGAGCTCGAATCATAGATGTTGGCCCAGAGGGGGGCCGGATAGTGTTCGACGAAATGGGAATCCACCTCCAACCCGTGCTCCTCGGCAGCTTTCAGTATCCACTTAAATGTACGATTGGCGAGGCCGTCCTTGACGTAGCCGCCCCCGACGTTCGAGTGCACGCCCACGAACCAGCGCTGCTCGAGCTTCTGGTCGTCCGCGTGGCCTGACCAGACCTCGGGGCGGAAGTCGTAGCGCGCCTCGTCGATTGCCAGCGCCTGGCGGGCGTGCCGCACGCAGGGGGCCGGCTGGCGGTCCAGGTAGAAGCTCTGGCTGGGCGACGCCGTGGTCGCGCCCTTGGCTTTGAAACGCGCTCCCAGGGCCATCACGGTATCCCACACGCCGAGATACTCCACCTCGACCTTCTTGAGAGGCTTCAGGCGCTGCCGCGGCTCCTCCTGGGCCTTCCCGCTCGCGGGCTTCTTGGGATGGTTGATCTCTTCCAGAACGTCTCCGATCTTCGCCTCGCCTTTCGAAGAGACGAACTCCCGGAAGAGCACGGGCAGGTAATACGCGTCGTCCTTGCTGGGCAGGCCCTGGGCCCAGCCGATGAAGCGGGTCACCGCGCGCGCGGTGGCCGCGCCGCGGCTGAACCCGAAGATGAAGACCTTGTCTCCCGGACGGTGGTTGAGGACGAGAAACTCCAGAGCGTCCTCGACGTTGGCCTCGAAGCCCGCGCCATAGGCGCCGCCGAGGAGCTTGTCGCTGACGTGGAGCAGGTGGTTCGGCGTGCCCGGGTACTCGGGGAGCGACCCCACACCGGTCTGGTAGAAGGCGATCTGCTCGCGCCCGTTCTGCGGGCCCCGCGGCTCCACGGACCGGCAGAGCTTGAGCACGTTGGTGGGCTTGAGGACCTTGGACCCGTCTTCGCGTTGGGCCTCGTCGTAGGTGCTGTTCCAGGTACCGTCGAGACAGAGGACGATGTTACGGGGCCGGTCGACGGATTCCTCCTCCCTGTCCTGCGCGGCGAGGAGAGGGACGGCCGGAAGGACGAGAAGACCGCTCCACAGGACGATCCACAAACGGCAACGATCGCCAGCCATAGGAACCCTCCGCGATACGGGTCGGATCAGATATCCACGGCAGAAGCAGTCGGATATCGCAATAATTATTTAAGCCTGTCTTTGATTACAGCTTAGATCATCCGGCGAGCGTCGTCAATACGCCGATCCCGGTTTTGGATTCCTGTACTACTATCCTTCCGCCTGGGCCGCCGCCGCCGGGGAGCCGGTCCAGACGGTGGAAGGTGACGTCATGGAAAACGACCGCCAGAGTTGGATTCTCGCCCTGCGGGAGCGCCTCTCCTCGCCTCCCCCGCGGCGGCTGCCGGCGAGCGACGCGCGGCCGGCCTCGGTGCTGGTGCCGCTCTTCGTGGACGCGGGCGAGCTCTGGACCGTCCTCACCAAGCGCGCGGACGACCTGCCGAGCCACCGCAGCCAGATCGCCTTCGCCGGCGGCGGCCGCGAGCTCAAGGAGGACCCCTGGGGCGCGGCCCTGCGCGAGGCCCACGAGGAGATCGGCCTCGATCCCAAGGTCGTCCTCAAGCTCGGCGCGCTCGACGAGCAGGAGAGCCCGGCCGGCTTCCGGGTGATCCCCTGCGTGGGCGCGATCCCCCACGGTGCCCAGCTCACCCCCAACGCCGGCGAGATCGCCGAGGTCTTCCCCCTCCCCCTGACCGCCTTCGCCAATCCGCGGATGGTCGAGGAGCGCGAGGTCCTCCTCAACGGCGTCCCCCGCAACCTCCTCATCTATCACGTCGGCAACCGCGAGATCTGGGGGTTGACCGCGCGGGTGCTCCAGAACCTGCTGGCGCGGCTGGGGCTGGAGGCGGAGCCGGAGAGCTGAGGGCTGGCTATCGGCCGGGGATCACCATGACCTGGTTGTCGCCGCTGTCGGCGACCACGATATCCCCCTTACCGTCGCCGTTCAGATCATGGATGGCAATACCTCTCGGCCTCTTGCCCACCGCGATCGTCGAGCTCGAGGCGACCGCGCCCTGGCGGCTCATCAGAAAGAGCGCGATGCTGTCGTTGTCCGTGTAGGTCACCGCTACGTCGGCGACGCCGTCGCCGTTCACGTCGCCGATCGCCAGGCGGTTGGGAACCTTGCCGGTCCCTACGGTTGAGCCCGCCATCATTTTGAATCCGCCCTTGCCATCGCCGAGCAGCAGGGTCACGCCGTCCCTGCCCTGCCGGTCCGTCGTGCTGCTGGGCGCGTTGATGACCGCGAGGTCGGGCTTGCCGTCGCCATTGAGGTCTCCGACGGCGGCGAAGAACGGCGAATCTCCACAAGGAAAGGGGGAGCCGGTCGAGGGTTGGAATCCTCCCCTGCCGTCACCGAGAAGGATCGTCACGTTGTCGCCTTCGAGGTTGGTGGCGATGACGTCGTCCCTGCCATCCCGGTTGACGTCCGCGATCCGCACCCTCTGGTAGGGATGCTTCCCGACCATCAGGAACGGCCCGGGCTTGAAACCGCCCTTGCCGTCTCCGAGCAGGACCGCCATCTGATCGTTCCCCCAACTGTCCGTGAGCAGGTCGAGGTTGCCGTCGCCGTTCAGGTCGCCCGTGGCCACGCCGTGCGTATGCGGGCGCACCGCCACCGCGAACGGCGAGCCCGGTGCGGGCGCGAAGCGTCCCCGGCCGTCCCCCAGCAGCACGGTCAGGTGCTTGGCCTCATGATTCGCGAAAGCCAGGTCCAGCTTGCCATCCCGGTTGAAATCACCGATAGCGACGTCGTTGGGCTGCTGGCCGGCGGCGAACGGAGAGCCCGGCGCCGCCGTGAATCCTCCCCGGCCGTCGCCGAGCAGGACGGTCACGTTCTGGCTCTGCTCGTTGGCCACGATGAGGTCGGGCTTGCCGTCACCATTGAGATCGGCCACCTCGACGCTTCCGGGCGCGCTCCCGGTGGCAAAGCGAGGATGGGCAGGGCCAGCCACGGTCCCCGGTCCATCCCCCGGCAGGAGCGGGCTGCAGCCCAGGCAGGCCATGGAAATCATGGCGACGCAAATCGGCTTGCGCATGGCCCAGGATACTCCTGAAAAGCCGGACCGGCCCAGGAAACTTCCCCCCGCCCAGGACGTAAAAACCCCATGCGCGCCACCGATTTCGAGTTCCGCCATCGCTTCTGGTTCATCTTCCTGCTCTTCTGGGTGGCGTTCTCGGCCTATTGGATCGACCACCGGAGCGCCGGCGTGTTCCTGGTCCGCCTGTTCGGGCCGGCGAGCGACGCCGTCATCCACGCGGTCTTCGGAGTGGCCGCCGTCCTGGTCGGGATCGCGGCCCTGGTGCGGACGTGGGCGGCCGCCTATCTCCAGAGCGAGCGGGTCCACGACGCCAACCTGCGCACCGAAGGGGTGGTGGCGGACGGCCCCTATCGCCACGTGCGGAACCCGCTCTATCTCGGCAACCTCCTGCTGGCCGTGGGCATGGGCCTGATCGCCAGCCGGCTGGGGCTCTTCGTCCTGGTCCTGGGGCACCTGGTCTTCCTCCTCCGCCTGATCGGCCGGGAGGAGTCCGAGCTCCTCGCCACGCAGGGGGAGCGCTACCGGTCCTACTTCGACGCCGTGCCCCGGCTCCTGCCCTCGCTTCGCCCCCGCGTGCCCGCGAGCGGCCTCCAGCCGCGCTGGCCGCAGGCGTTCCTCGGCGAGGTCTTCTTCTGGCTCCTGTTCGCCGGCGTCACCTGGTTCGCCGCCACCCTGAGCTCCCGGACGATCCCAATCGTGGCCATCGTCGGGATGGGGATCTACTTCGC
The DNA here is from genome assembly GCA_003223675.1 of Acidobacteriota bacterium. GTDB lineage: Bacteria > Acidobacteriota > Thermoanaerobaculia > Multivoradales > UBA5704 > DATARR01. The sequence goes on along the minus strand of QHVW01000108.1, from coordinate 1,121 downwards.
CATGCTGGCGGTCCTGAAGCGCCGGCGGACCGCCCCAGTGGGGTGACGATCATGAGACGCGCGGCGCGGTTGGGATCGGCCCTGCTGCTCGCGGCGCTGTGCCTCGCCGCCACGCCCCGGCAGCCGGGCAAGCGCCTGCACGCGGACCGCATCCTCGTCGAGAAATCCCAGAGACACCTGACCCTGCTCTGGAAGGGGACACCGGTGAAAACCTACCGTGTCGCCCTGGGCAGCAAGCCGGCCGGCCGTAAGCAGTGCCAGGGGGACAACCGGACCCCCGAGGGGCTCTACCGGATCGACGCCCGCAACGCCGCGTCGCACTACCACCGGGCGCTCCACGTCTCCTACCCCAACGCCCAGGACGCCGCCAATGCCCGGCGCCTGCGCTGCGCTCCCGGCGGCGACATCATGATCCACGGCCTCCCCAACGGCTATGGCTGGCTCGGGACGTCGCACCGGCTCCACGACTGGACGTGGGGCTGCATCGCCGTCACCGACCCCGAGATCGAGGAGATCTGGGACGCCGTCCCCAACGGCACGGTGGTGGAGATCCGGCCGTAGGCGAGCGCACGCGGGCCCCCGGTTTTGCTATCGTACCGGGCCAAACCCGTGACGACGATCCCTGACATCCGCGTCCGGACCTGCAATTCCGCGCCCCTTCAGTGGACGGCTATGTCGCGCGGCATGGAAAAAAGGGGCAGATGGCGTTGCTGTAAGGAGAGGATAGATATGATGCGATCGATCATCCTGACGCTCCTCACCCTCCCCCTCCTCTCCTGCGCCACGGGGGGCCCGACGCCCGTGCCGTCCGTGCTGGCGCTCCGCCTGGAGCGGTTCCTCCACCCGCCCGGCGGCACGGTCGCCGTCTTCTACCACAACCTCGGCACGGGAGCGACCTACGCCCGCAACGAGGACCAGACCTTCCACGCCGCCAGCACCATGAAGCTGCCCTTGATGATGGCGCTCTTCCAGGCGGTCGACAACGGCGAGCTGCGGCTCGACCAGCCGATCGCGGTGCGCAACGAGTTCCAGAGCCTCGCGGACGGCTCTCCCTTCGCGCTCGACCCCAAAACGGACGGCGATCCGGACCTCTATCAGGCCGTGGGCTCGACCCGTCCGCT
>QHVW01001050.1 GCA_003223675.1 Acidobacteriota bacterium | reverse complement strand
GATCAAAATGCCGCGGTGGGGGAATCCGGAGGGCGGTGAGTTTCATGCTACGGATTTCGGTGGGATCGTCGAGGAGGAGCGGACGTTCGGCGGCTATACCATTCCTTCAAAGTTGCGGATCGGGTGGTATTTCGGCTCGGACCGCTTCGCGACGGAGGGGGAGTTTTTCCGCTGTGCCATCGACGATGCGGTGTATCGGTAGGAAAGGACCCAAAGGACTGCAAGGACAACAAGGACGCCAAGGACAGCATGTTTCTTCTCGTCCTTGCAGTCCTTTGAGTCCTTGATTTTTCCGTTTCTGAAATTCTTACCTTGTAACGTCCGGCCTCCCGCCGCGCCTATAAGGGGCAGGAGGATTCATCCCATGCGTCGAATTACGTCCTTTTTATTCGTGTTTCTCGCCGCCGCCATGGCGGCGGCTGCTCCCTTGACCGTCGTCAACGTCGGGGCGCCGGCGATCAACTGCAAGTTCGACCCGTCCTGCAAGATCACGGTGACCGATACGGTCGCCAATTTCACCCTGCCAGGCACCACGGGCAACGCGTTCCTGCAGTCGCGGACGTGGCCCAGGGGCAAGCCCGGCACGGTGGGAGCGGGGAAGTATGCCTATGAGTACCGGCTGGATCTCACGCATCTCACCGGGCTCACGGCGCAGGGCTGCGTGACGCAGCTCAAGATCACCTTCGGCCCCGTGGTCTCGCTGAATTACAACGGCGTCGGCGGCACCGAGCAGGTGTTCGTCACCACCGCGGGGGGGCTGGGATCGGTGGCGCCATCTTCGGTGGACAAGACGGGAAACGTGGTCACGTTCAACTTCAACACTCCGGTCTGCTCCGGCTCGTCGCCCGGACACGGCCAGACGTCCTATTTCTTCGGGCTGTCCTCCACCAAGCCGGCGCACGCGGTGACGGCGACCGTGTCCGCCACCGCGGGCGGCCCGCTCTCGTTGAACGCGCGGGCGCCGCAGCCGTAAACCCGCCGCTACTCCACCTTCGAGTCGTGATCGGCCCAGACGAGGCCGGACATGACTTTCGGCAGGAACCGGGTCGATTTCGCGGGCAGCATGTGGCCGCCCGCGATCGCCCCGGCGAATTCCGCGGGTTTCATCGGCGGCAGCCAGATCCCCGTGCCGAGCTCGCCGGAAGCCACCTGATCCCAGAGGACGCCGGTCTCCTGGAAGATCTCGACCGGCAGCTTCGGATTCCCCGGATCGAGATGCCAGATCTCGGCCGGGCCGCCGTGCACCCAGACGCCGATCGCCGGCTGCGGCGCGGCGGCCACCGCGCGCGCGAAATCCCAGCCGCCGGAGCCCTGGAACGTGTGTGTGGAATGCGGCACCCCAGCCAGCCGGGAGAGCTCGATGGGGTCTTTGAAGGCCCGGTGGATGGGATCGATGGTCAGGGCCGGGGAGTCGAGGCTGGTGACCACCGCCAGCTTGGTGTCGGCCGCGGTGTCGGGCGCGGCGTGGTGGCTCTGGGCGTAGCGCTGGCCGACCTTGTAGCGGTGGTGGCCGTCGGCGATGGCGGCCGGCACGTCGAGCGCCTGGCGGTAGAGGGCGATGCGCGCCGGGTCGTCGATCCGGTAGACGACGTGGAAGTGGCCGTCGGCGTCGCGGTAGCGCGCCAGCGGAGCAGCGCCCTGGAGGTCCTCGCGGAGCAGGGCATCGAGCTTGCCGCCGTCCTCGGAGACGATGAGGGCGGGCTCGAGGTCGGCGCGGGTGGCCTCCAGCAGGGCGGTGCGGTCGGCGATCGCCTTCTCCAGGGTCTGCTCGTGGGGGCGGATCACCGCCGGGTCCTCGTAGCGGACGAGGCCGAGGAGACCGAGCCGCTGGCCGCCGTTCGCCAGCTCGATGACGTAGGGGTAGACCGCCGGCCGGGGGTCGCGCGCGATGATGCCGTCGTGCAGCCAGCGATGGTGGAGGGCCGCGGCGAAGCGGTAGGGGTCCCCCCCCTCGGGCGCCACGGGCCGGGTGAGATGGACGAACTGGTACGGGGACTGGGTGTGGAACCGGTCCCGCTGCGCGTCGTCGATCTGGTCGTACGGCGGCGCCGCCAGGGTGTGTGCCTCCCGTCCTTCCGGTTCGGGGGGATTGTATAGCCTCGGGCCCTGACATAGGCTCGCGCCACCATGCGTCCCGTGCGAGGGAAGGTCCTGATCGTGCTCCTGATGGCGGCCCTCGCCGCCGCGGGATGCCGCCGTCAGGCCAACCGGCAGATCACCATCGGCCTCTCGCTCGACACCCTCCGCGAGGAGAGATGGCAGCGCGACCGGGACCTGTTCGTGAAGCGTTGCGGCGAGCTCGGCGCCCGGGTGCTCGTGCAGGCGGCCAACAACGACGAGGCGGTGCAGAGCTCCCAGGCCGAGAACCTCCTCACCCAGGGGGTGGACGTGCTGGTGGTGGCGCCGCACAACAGCGAGACCGCGGCGACGATCGTCGAGGCGGCGCACCGGGCGCACGTGCCGGTCATCGCCTACGACCGCCTGATCCGGAGCTCGGACGTCGACCTCTATCTCTCCTTCGACAACGAGCGGGTGGGCGAGCTGCAGGCCGAGTACGCGGTGAAGCGGGCGCCGAAGGGGCGCTACGTGGTGATCGGCGGCTCGCCGGCGGACAACAACGCCATCCTCTACCACCAGGGGCAGATGAAGGTGCTGAAGCCCTACGTGGACCGGCGCGAGATCGAGATCGTCACCGACCAGTACGCCGCCGACTGGCAGCCCGTCCAGGCTCTGAAGATCCTGGAGAACGCCCTGACCCGCCAGGGCAACCGGGTCGACGCGGTGGTGGCGGCTAACGACGGCCTGGCGGGCGGGGCGATCCAGGCGCTGGACGAGCAGCGGCTGGCGGGCAAGGTCGTGGTCACCGGCCAGGACGCCGAGCTGACCGCCTGCCAGCGCATCGTCGCCGGCGCGCAGAGCATGACGGTCTACAAGCCGATCCGGGGGCTGGCCACCAAGGCGGCGGAGATCGCCGTGGCGATGGCGAAGAAGCAGCCGTATGAGAAACCGCCGCGGCGGCTCAATAATGGTTTCAAAGACGTGCCGAGCTTCCTGGTGGAGCCCATCGCCGTGGACCGGAGCAATCTGGATTCCACGGTGATCGCGGACGGCTTCCACACCCGCGAGCAGGTGTACGGCGCGGGGAAATAGCCCGAAAAATAATCCACGAAATAATCCGAAAAAATCATGCCGCTCCTCGAGCTGCGGGGGATCACCAAGGACTTCCCGGGCGCCCGCGCCCTAGACGGGGTCTCCCTCGACCTCGAGCCCGGCGAGGTCCACGCCCTGTGCGGGGAGAACGGCGCCGGCAAGAGCACGCTGATCAAGGTGCTCTGCGGCGTCCATCCGGTGGGGAGCTACGGCGGCGAGGTGCGGCTGCGGGGGGAGACGGCCCGCTTCCGGGCCCTGGCCGACAGCGAGGCGAGCGGGATCGCGCTGATCGCCCAGGAGCTCGCCCTGGTCCCCGGGCTCTCCGTGGCCGAGAACCTCCTGCTCGGCCGCGAGCCGCGCCGCTGGGGCTGATCCGCTGGAGCGAGGTGAGGGAGGCGGCCCGCAGGGCGCTCGATCGCGTGGGGCTCGATATTCCTGTTGAAACCCCGGTGCGCGAGCTGGGTATCGGCCAGCAGCAACTGGTGGAGATCGCCCGGGCGCTGATGAAGGAGGCCGCCATCCTGGTGCTCGA
>QHVW01000107.1 GCA_003223675.1 Acidobacteriota bacterium | reverse complement strand
CTCGGTTGCTTCAGGACACGAACGGTTTGACGGAGGCCGAGCCCCTGATGCGGCGGGCTCTCCAGATCGACGAAGACTCCCTCGTACCTCAACACCCCGACGTCGCCATCCGACTCATCAACCTGGCTCGGTTGCTTCAGGACACGAACCGATTGTCGGAGGCCGAGCCCCTGATGCGGCGGGCTTTGGAAATTCTTGAAGCGAGCCTGGGCACCGAGCATCCGAAGACCCAACTCGTGCAGGAGAACCTGGAATTGCTGCTCCAGGAGATCGCCGCGCAATCCGAGCCGCCCTCCAGCCCCGGAGGGAGCGGAGGGTGAGGGGAGCCCGGCCTTCTCTTCGTTCAGAGGGGAAAGGAGGCTGAACGCCATGATGAAGACCCCGAGCAAGAAGCTGACCCTGAGCCGCGAATCCCTCCGACTTCTCGACCGGACGGAAGGCAAGCGCCTGATGATGGGAGACCCCGAAACCGAAGTGGGCCATAGCTGCGACAGTTTCTGCTATTGATGGACCATCCCGCCCGGGCATGAATGCCCGGGCTACGTTTCAACCGAAAAGCCGGGTAAACCCGGCTCCCCTGGCGAACATTTTTCAGAGCCGGCTTCAGCCGGCTTTTCGGTTCCAGCGTAGCCCGGGGATTCATCCCCGGGCGGCCTGCAACCCATCCTCAATGCAGCCAGCGGCTGAGATCGCCGCTTTCGAAGCCGTCGGCGAAGAGCAGGCTGCCGGTGCCGTTGACCATGACGGTCCACTGGCGCGAGCTGGTCAGCGAAGTGCCGGCCATCGCCGGATTGACCAGGGAGGTGGCGTCGGTGACCGTGACCGTCACGATGAACGTCCCCGTCCCCTGGGGTTGCAGCAGGAAGCTGGAGCCGGTCTGGCCCGCCCGCACCGCTCCGTTGACGCTCCATGCGACGGTCGCCGGCGGGCCGCCGGCGGGAGACAGGACGCCGACGGAGAAGAGCTGGCTGCCAGTCACCTGCACCGTTCCCGGCGGCGGGCTCTCGCTTCCCGGCTCGATCGGGTCGATCCCGTTCGCGGGCACGCCCCAGCCGCCGTCGTAGAGCGTCTTCACGTAGGCCTGCGCACAGATCGAGCAGAACGGCAGGCCGAGGGCGCGCATCAGGCACTGCGATTCCCGCGGCCGGTACATGCCGGTGCTCAGATACCGGGCCCCCTCGAACAGGCCCAGGGCTCCTGCATAGGAAGAGCCCTCGGGCGTCGGCACCGGCGTCGTGGGCAGGATCCACGACTTCCACTTCACCGCGGCGAAGGAGGTCTGATCCGTGACGTTCGGCTCGCACGGCGGCCCGAAGATGTCGCTGCACGCCGGATATCCCGGAAAGGGGGATTCGTATTCATCGGCCAGGTGGGAGAAGGAATGGCCGTACTCGTGGCGGATCACGTCGACGGAGCTCGCGTTCATCGAGGTCACGGAGATCAGCCCGCCGGAGCCTCCGTAGACGCTGTCGTTGACCAGCACGAAGATCTTGTCCCAGTCGGGCACCGCCGCCGCCGCGGCCAGCACCTTGGAGGCGTCGACCACCAGCAGGCGGTGCACCATGGCGGCGCAGTAGCGGGCGTCGAAGGCCGTGGCCCGGTAGGTTCCGGCCAGCGGATCGCCCTGGGCCTCGGGGTCGGAGCAGCAGGCGGGGTTGTCGCCGCTGCACTGGGCGAGGTACGGCGGATGGTCCGCTCCGCTCTGGCTGGACGCGGTGAACAGGGTCAAGACGTTCACGTAGTTCTGGTACTGGCTGTAGGGGGTGATCGAGAAGAACGCCGCCGCCGTGTTGGCGGCGTCGTTGGTGAAGGTCGACTGCTGAGCCGAGGTGTAGCCGTCGCCCATGATCAGCAGGTCGACCCGGTTGGCCGGGCTCCCCGTGCTGCTGAGGCGCGACGCGATGCCCTGGGGGACCGCGCCGGCGAGCCGGAAGCCGGCGGCGAGCTCGTCGAGGCGATCGAGATCGAGCTCCAGGGGGCTCGCCGCGCCGGCCCGCAGAGAGAGGACCGCGCCGGCCACCGCCGGGACCCGCACCGCCGCCGCGGCCCGCGACAAGGCGGCGTCGGCGCGGACCAGCCGGCCTTCCTTGTCGACGGGGAATTCGACGTGGACGAAACGCTCGAAGGGGACGGCGTCGCGGAAGACGACCTCGCTCCCCACCGAGAGCTCGACGTCCAGAACGCCCTTGTTGGGGAGGTCGTTCCTCTCATGGGCCAGAGCCACCTGCTCCGGGCTCAGCGAGGCCCGGGGCGCGGCAAGGCGGACCCGGGTCTGATAGACCGGCTCGGTCCGGCCCGAAGAGTCGACCTCCACGACGATGTAATGCCATTCCGTGGCCGGACCGGCGGCGCCGGCCGGGATCCCGGCCACGGCCAGGAGGGCGGACAGAAGGACAAGGGCTGATCTCATAACGGATCTCACATCGACCGCGATTTCATGTTCCACGATTATACCGCGCGCTCCCAAAGAGACGCGATTTTCCTCCACATGAGGGAGCAGAGAAGTATATTCCTATTTCGCTATACGGATGAGTGGGGGAAGCCCGTCAAGGCGGCATCAGGAGCCTGCGCTCGCCGCCTCCCGCCACCGTGGCACGTTCACGCCCTTCACCAGGAGCCAGAGGCAGAACGACGTTTCCGCGACGAAGCAAGGCAACAGAACCCAGGGGAACAGCCTCGCCGCGAGCGCGGGGGCGAGGAGCAGCGCGAAGCTGTTCGTCAGATAGCACAAGCCGGCGATCGGCATCAGGACACCTAGAGCCCTGGGGAGATAGCCCGACCTGAAAATCAAATACCCAATGACAAGGCACTCAAAACCGAAAAAGATGAGACCGACGCCAAAGCCGTAATCATTCACCTTGAGAGAAACGTACGCCAGAGCCTGGAGCTGATGGGGATCGACGGACTGCAGGTACTTCGCGCCCCCCAACAGGAACAGCGGCACCAGAAGAATGATCTCGTTGGCGACCATGACGGCGGTCTGGATCAGATTGAAGAGCACCGCCAGCAGGGCAAGATTTCTGTTTACCGGCCTGAGCAACACATAGAAGATCAACATCAGAGGGACGTCGCACACGTGCATGATCAGGTCGCCGGCGATGCCCAGGCGCCACAGCGACTGGGAAGCCATGATGTTGTGGGCCGTGGCCGCGGCGTCTCCTGACACGACGATCCTGCCGCGGATGAAAAGCTCACCGAGGATGCCGGCGACGATGATGATCAGATACAGCACACCGCCGATTCGCGCATAAGCTTGGGGCGAAGCTTCAACGGTAGAATGCGCCATCTCCCCTCCTTCAAGCAGCTCCGCCGCTCAGCTACCTAGCGCGCCGTCCCTTTCCCCGGAGCGGCGAACCGCTCCGAGATCCAGCCGCCGATCAGCGAGAGCACCTCGGGCGACATCGTCTCCTCGATCTTGGTGTATTCGGAGGGGCTCCCCGTCTTCGCGTGCTGGAAGAGATGGTTCAGGCCGGGCATGCGCTTCGCGGTCACGTCCCGGTTGCCGGACTCCTTCAAAATCCTTTCGATCTCCGGCAGGTTCATGTCCACCGGCACCTGGAGGTCGAGCTCGCCGTTCAACGCCAGCACCGGAACCTTGACCTTCCGGAGGGCGGGCCGCGGGTCGTAGTCGATGAAGAAGACGAACCAGGGAGTGTCGACCCGCTTCGCCTGCTGGTCGGCCCAGGCATCGGGGCCGCCCGCGCCCTTGACCTCCTGCTCGCTCGCGGCGGCGATCGACGATTTGACGGCCTCCCGGAGCTTCGCCGTCCGGGCGGCCGGGTCCTTCTCGCTCCTCAGGATCGCGGACACCCGCTTCAGGGACTCCGCTTCCTGCCGGATCGCCTCCTCGGTGGCGCCCTCCGCGCGGGAGATCAGCTCCGCCTGCCTCAGCAGGAGCTCGGGCGCGGGCACCCCGGTGCCGGCGAGCAAAACGATGAACGCCACGTCCGGCGACTGGCTGGCCGCCAGCGGTGCGATCACTCCCCCCTCGCTGTGGCCGATAAGCCCGATCTTCGCCGGGTCGATCTTCGCGTGGGTCTTCAGAAACCGCACCCCGGCGAGCGCGTCCTGGGCGAAGTCGGCCGTGGTCGAGCCCGAGGTGCTCCCCGTGGAGCCGCCGACGCCCCGGTCGTCGGCCCGCAGCACGGCCACGCCGTGGCGCGACAGGTAGTCCGAGAGGATCAGGAACGGCTTGTGACCCATGACGGTCTCGTCCCGGTCCTGCGGGCCGCTGCCGGTGATGAGCACCACGGCGGGGAACGGCCCGTCGCCGGGGGGGATCGTCAGCGTGCCGGCGAGCTTGACGTCACCGTTCTTGTAGGTCACCTCCTCCGCCGTGTAGGGGAAGGGAGGCTTCGGCTCCTGCGGCCGGCGGATGGGCTCGACGGCCTGGCGGCCCAGACGGAAGGTCAGCGAGGCACCGCCCTGGGTGAAGGTGCCCCGGATCTCCCCGTTCTCGAGCACCCCGTCGAAGGTGGGGGCGCCAGGCACTCCGGCGATCACGAACCGCACCTTCGGGCCCTGGACGGCGATCGGTTCGAGCGGCAGCCCCTTCGCCCCCTGGGCCGGAATGTCGATGGTCCCCTTCCAGGCGCCGGAGGCCTCCTCCAGGTCGACCTTGACCTGGAGCACCTGGTTTTGCGGCAGGTTGATCTCCCCCTCCCAATGGCCGCCAACCGCCGCGGGCTCGGCGGCCCGGGCGGGCTCGAGGGTCAGGGTCAGGAGAAGCAGAATCGGAATCCAGCGGATCGCGCGCATGACACTCTCCTCGCTCCCGGCGGGTCCGAGGCCGGGATCCATTGCTATGCGAGATACGCTGGCTTACGGAGTAAGTTACACGTTCCGCCGGGATTTACCTGGGCTAATACTCCCGCATCTGGCCGTAGAGCGGAGTCAGGGTGTCGATCTCGTACGCGGTGCCAGTGAGCCTATAGGTGGTGTAGAAGTCCTCATAGCTGCGGGCCCGCCAGAGGCGCCCCCGGGGATCGATGACCAGCGAGTGGCCGACGCCTCCCCGGAAGATCGTGGAGCCGTCGGTGCCCGTGTACACGGTGCAGGTCCAGGGGCGCTCTTGCGGGTGGGCCGCCATGAAGTCTTCGATCTCGCGCACGAGCCGCGTGAAGAGCTCGGCACGCTCGCGGGCCGGAGCCGCGAGCGCCGCCGCGATGGCCCGGCCCAACATCGGATCGGCCGGCGAGGTGAGGACGCCGGACTGGAGGGGCTCGTTCGGGCTGACGTTCGGATCCCCCATTCAGGAAGATGGTACCAGGAGCGGCATAGAAGACGAGCCGGCCCGAAACGTCTATAATGCTCACCTCTTCAAAAGGGGAATCTATGAAAAAGACAACCATGAAGAAGCTGTCCCTGTGCCGTGAGACCCTGCGGGAGCTGGAGGAGAACGCCTTGGCGCACGCCCCCGGCGGGACCGGCAACACCTTCAGCCCGACCTGCACCAGTTGCGTCTGCTTCGCCCCGACCAACGCGCTTCACGCCTGCTGATCCACCGCTCTCTGCGCGGGTGCCGGCCTGTAGCCGGGTTGGCACCCCGCCAACCGTCCGCGCCCGAGAGAGTGTGGCCGTTTCGGGGTGGAACCTGCCTCCGAGGGCAACCACCTCGCGGAACGGCTCGACCGGAAGGCTTTCAGGCTGAGCCCGAGCGCTCCAGAGCCCTCTCCACGCGGAGAATCTGCCGCCAATTCCGCGGAAGGGTTCGATGGCCGGGCGGAAGATACCGCCAATTCCGCCCGGCTGGCGGTAGATTCCGGAAAAAATACCGCCTGCTCTCCTCATTTGTTGGTGCATTCCGCGGAATCTACCGCCTTCCGAGCGGAATTGTTGGTGCATTCTCCGGAATGTACCGCCTTCTGGCTCCAGCAGTTGAGCTATTTTGCGGAATCTACCGCCTCATTTCGGGAGCTTGCGGCATCCTACTTGCTCTTGAGCCACCTTTGCGGTAAAGTTGCGGCATGGAAAGCCCGTTATCGCTGTCCGCGATCCTTTTGAGCCTGGAGAAGCAGATTTCCGAGCACCGTGAAAGGGAGGCCTTCCACGCCGAGCGCGAGGCCTTTCATCGCGACCGGCGGGCGGAGCACGCGGCGGAGCTCGAGCAGCTCCTGAAGAGCTTCGAGACCCTGAAGGCGAGCGCCGAGCACGCCGCCAAGCTCGCCGCCCGTCTCCCCCAGGAGCCCCCTCCCCCCTCGGACGACCTGCCGGTGGGCCGCAAGGTGCCGATCAGCCAGCTCGTGCAGAAGGTGATCGAGCGCAAGGGCCCCCAGGAACCCTTCGGTCCAGTGGACATCGCCGCCGAGATCAACCAGCGCTACGGCCCCCGCCTCAAGCGCAAGAAGGACTACGACCCCCGCCAGGTCTCCGTGGTCCTCCGCTGGATGGCCAAGAGAGGCCGCGTCGCCCGCACCCAGAAAGGGCGCCCGTGGAGCGGGTCGCAGTACGTGCGGGTGGGCTGACACCTACTCTTCTCGCGCCGCCTTCTGGCCCAGGGCGATCGCCCCGCAGACCCCTGCATGGTCACCCAGGAGCGGAGGCACCAGATAGCGATCGATGTCCGGGCCGAGGGCGGGAGCGGTGATATACCCGTTCAACGCCGCCTGGAGCTTCTCCCGGACCTGCTGGAAAAACCGGTCCTCGCCCAGCCGTCCGCCCTTCGGCACGCCGCCGCCGAGGATCACCCGCTGGGGCGACAGGATGCAGGTGATGTTGGCGATGGCAGCCGCGATGTATCGGGTCGCCAGGCCCCACGCCGGATGATCCGGCAGCAGATCCTCCGAGGGAACCCCGGTCCTGCGGTGGAGGGCCGGGCCGGAGCAGAGCCCCTCCCAACAACCGCCATGGTATGGGCAGATCCCTGGGAAATCATCTCCCGGCGCACGCGGAAGCAGCATGTGTCCCATCTCGGGATGGACCAGGCCATGAAGGAGCTCACCGCCCACCATGGCGCCCGCCCCGATCCCCGTGCCGATGGTGATGTAGACGAAGTCGCTCAGACCCGAGGCGCTCCCCCAGGCGTGCTCCCCGAGGGCCGCTCCATTCACATCCGTATCGAACCCGATGGGAATGTCCGCAAAGGCCGCGCGGAGCCGGCCGACCAGGTCGGTGCTCTGCCAGCCCGGCTTCGGCGTCGACGTGATGAAGCCGTACGTGGAAGAGCCTGGCTGCAGATCGACCGGCCCAAACGATGCTATGCCGAGAGCACGCAGCCTGCCGTACCGGCCCTCCTGCTCCTTGAGCCAGTCCGCGACCGTGGCCAGAAGCTCGGCCGGGCGGTCTCCCGTCGGAAACGAGGCCCGGGCCAACATCCGGTCGCCCGGCCCCGTGCCCACGGCGCAGACGAATTTGGTCCCACCGGCTTCGATGGCTCCTATGAGGGTGTCGGGTGTTTGGGCCATGGTTCCTCTGTCATCGTCCGCACCCAGAAGGGACGCCCGTGGGGCCAGTCGCAGTATGTGGGGGCGGACCGGTGAGGGAGGGGTTAGGGGTTAGCGGAAACAACCCAGGTCTTTCAAGAGCCGGTGCCCGTGCCATAAGCTCCGATCAACTCGTCCACTACCTCGCGGGACGAGAGGAGCCCGGCGTTCCAGCACTGCCAAGCGGCGGTCTGAGCCCCGACGCCGTAATCCGCCATCAGCCCCACGAAAACCTCAGGCTTCGCCGCCGCATCGAGGACACCGCCGCAACGTTTGCGGATCGCGGACTTCGGAAGGAGCATCTCGGCCGCAAACGCTCCGGATCGCCGCCGCCGAGGCCCCACGGAGCGATTGGAAGAGCCTGCTCCGATAGCCGGGTTCTCCGGCCCGTCGAGTAGCAGGTGGCCCACTCCCCGGAAGAGCTCCATGCGCCTCGACCAGGGCTTTTGGGTCTGTGGCGACTGAAAGAGCACAATCTTGCCGAACCCGTCTAGATGGCCGCCGATGACCGCATGGTTATAGCTCGATTTATCCGGGAGCTCGGCCACTTCAATATCGAAGCGCCCTTTCAAGAGAGACTCCGGATCCTTCCCTAATGGCATATCATCGAGCCCAAGATCCCGCCGGATCAGAACAGCAGCCTCGTAGCCTTGATCTTCAGGGCGCGACCCAGAAAGCGCGTCGCAAGCACGCAATCTACTCTTACGAAATAAACCGTCTCGAACCGGTCGGGTTGCACGCTCGCACTCGCGAAGTATCCCAATGATCCCCTTCTCCAGTTCCAGATCACGGATAGCTTGCACCGAAACGCTGTCTCGCGCGGTGGCTCCTGGAGGAAGTCCGAGCGTTGCAAGGAGATCCGATTCGGAGCTTACGCCAAAAGTCTCCGCGACTTCCTGCCTGGATTGGTCGAGCTCTAATGCAATTTGACCGAGTAAGTCGATATCGAGCGTTTGTGGGAAAGCACCCTCCTGGTGGCTCCAAGGGAATTCCTGGGTGAGGTCAGACTCTCGCAGGACTTGCCCTACGTAATCGACAAACTCGGAGATGGTCTGCTTGGCGTCCTGCCAGGACACTGGGTAGGTACCGGATTCAATCAGAAATCTCGGTGCCTGAGGGCTCGCGAAACGTGCCGGGCCGGCACTGATCCATAATTCATTCTCCACTCTCACCAGCGCCAGATTGGGAAGCCAAGCCCCATCCGCACCGGCGAGGAGGAAGTGACGATCGCTCCATTCATATCGCCGATCATCCCAATCATCCTCAGAGAACGAGGCTGCGGGAGCTGACGTCTTCCATCTCTCAAGACCTCCGATGAGGTCCACGTCCGTAGGGAACGCTCGCGAAGACTCCTCATACGCGATGTACCGTCCATAGCGTAAGAGCCAATCTGCGATAGGGGCGAGGGGCACGTAAACGCCTTCGTTGACGCTACGTGTTTCTGGACGCCAATTCAGGCAGAAATTCTGCTCGCCAGCCCAGATGGCGAGCCGCGCCCAAGGGCCACGTTCACTTGCGGTACGCCGCTCCCAACTCGGCGAGACAGGCTCGATATCAAAAGCAAGTACGCGGATATCTCCTAGGCGCATCAGCTCAGCTCCTTGACAAATTGTCTATACTCCGCGTCCGTGACGAGACCGCGATCCCTCATCCTTCGCAAGACAGACGGAGGTATCCTCCGCGTCGGGTGACCGTGCACAACAACGGTCCCATCCGGCAGATAGCGAGTGAGCTTGCACTCATAGAATTCCGGCCCCTCGGCGGTTCGACGAACAGCATATCGCCGTGGGTTCTCCGGCGTGCCGTCTACAGGCTCGCTCTGGCGAAGCAACTCTTCCCTCTCCTCAAGGCTCAGGTCCAGGGGGCATTTCTCTTTATCCGGCATCCACCTTGGAGGACCCGTGGCTCTCGTATGAGCCTTATGGACCCGTGACTCTTCGTATTGAAAGCGGGCCTCCTCGGATGAATTTGTCGTCATTCTGTAGAATGTCCAGAGCTTCCTGAACCGTCTTGAGTACCTTTCCCCAAGATTATACCGGAAATCGGTGGCCATTCTGTCTGTGTGGACCGTTTCTGATAGAGGCATCTCGTTACGCTTCTATGTATAAGGTGCCGGAAACCGCTGTGGGCGAGTCGAATGTCCAGCCCAGGAAAAGAGGAATCCGGCCGCTCCTAGATGGAGAAGGTTCAGGAAGCCTCCCTCTACGGCCGCGCCGCCACCCCGCTCACCGTCCGCGCGGTCAGCCCCTTCTGCCCTTTCACCTCGACCTCGATCTTGCTCCAGGCCGCGGGGGGTGCGGTGTCCTTGGGGTAGAAGGCGAGGGTGTACTGGCTGCGCAGCTCGGAGAGGATCTGGCCGTAGACGCCGGCGAGGTCCTGGTTCGGGTGGATGAAGTAGACCTGCCCTCCCCCCGCCGCGGCGATGC
>QHVW01000106.1 GCA_003223675.1 Acidobacteriota bacterium | reverse complement strand
GGCAACACCCACGCCAACGAGGTGCAGGGGGCCGAGACCGCTCTCTATACCGTCGACTTCCTGCTCCGGAATTACGGCCGGCTGCCGCGGGTGACCGAGATGCTCGACCGCTCGGTCTTCTACATCCTCCCCGTGGTCAATCCGGACGGCCGCACCCTCTGGTTCAAGGGTCCCTCGGACGCCAACTACCCCCGCACCGTGATGGTGCCGGTGGACGACGACCGCGACGGCAAGGTGGACGAGGACGGCCCCGACGACCTCGACGGCGACGGCTACATCACCACCATGCGCAAGAAGGTGCCGTTGGGCCAGGGCACCCACAAGCTCGACCCCAAGGACCCGCGCCTGCTGGTGCCCGTGCAGCCGGGCGAGCTCGGCGACTACCTCGAGCTGGGCAGCGAGGGGATCGACAACGACGGCGACGGCCGCGTCAACGAGGACTCCGTGGGCTACGTCGATCCCAACCGCACCTGGGGCTTCTCCTGGGAGCCGGCCTACGTGCAGCCCGGCGCCGGCGCCTATCCGCTGTCGATCCCCGAGACCCGGTCGATCGCGCTCTGGGCACTGAAGCACCCGAACGTCGCCGCCGTGCAGAGCTATCACAACAACGGCCAGATGATCCTGCGCGGCCCCGGCGCCAAGTCCGATCCGATCTATCCGCCGCAGGACCTCAAGGCCTACGACCTGATCGGCAAGGAGGGGGAGAAGCTCCTCCCCGGCTATCGCTACTTCATCTCGTGGAAGGATCTCTACACCGTCCACGGCGCCACCACCGATCACTTCTACAGCCTGATGGGCGTGCTCGCCTTCACCAACGAGATGTACAACCCGCCTGCCGACTTCGACAAGAACGGCGAGATCACCGACCAGGAGCTGATGAAATTCAACGACGAGCTCACCCTCGGCCGCGAGTTCGTCGACTGGCACCCCTACAACCATCCGCAGTACGGCGCGATCGAGATCGGCGGCTTCAAACGCGACGCCGGCCGCGTGCCCGAGGGGTGGGCGCTGGAGGACGAGACCCACCGCAACAACGCCTTCGCCCTCCTCAACGCCTACCACATGCCGCGCCTGTCGATCGGCGAGGCCACGGTCAGGAAGGCCGGCGACCACCTCTGGAAGATCGAGGTGCCCGTGCTCAACGACCGCGCCATCCCGACGATGACCGCCACGGCCGCGCAGAACAAGCTGCACCGCCAGGACGTCGCCTCGATCACCGGCGGCAAGGTGATCGCGAGCGGCCTGGTGGACAACCCCTACCTGGACAAGATCGAGGCACAGGACCACCGGCCTAATCGCCTGATGGTGCCCGGCGTCGACGGCCTCTCCACCCGCATCCTCTTCTTCCTGGTGGAGGGGGACGGCGACGTCACCTTCCACTACGACAGCCTCAAGGGCGGCCAGCTCGCGAAGAAGATTGCGCTGCGGGAGGGGAAGTAGGCGGCCCCTCACTCCCCAACCCCTCTCTCCCGGCCCTCCGCCCACCCTGGCCGGGGAGAGAGGGGCTTCAAAACGCTCTTCGGCTAACCTCTCCCTCTTCTCCCCGGATGGGTGGGTGGAGGGATGGGAGAAGAGGGCCGGGGTGATGAGGGCTCCCTTCCTCCCCCCGCTCGGTGGTACCCTGCCGCGCGGAGTCGTCGCATGAGCCCCAAACCCCGGCACGTGATCCTGGTCGGCAATCAACAGGTCCCTCTTCCGGAAGGGGTCACGGCCCTCGACTGGGCGCTGGAGCGGGTCAACTATCAGAATCCCCGCATCCGTTCGTATCTGGGGTGCATCCGGCTGATCGAGGGGGTGCTGGAGAGCAATTACGCCCTGCTGCACTGCTCGCCGGAAAGGCTGCTGGACATCTGGGGCAAGGTCCGCCAGGTCGCCAACCTGATCCGCACCCAGCTCGCGCCGCTGCTGGAGGCCTCCTCCCCCATCCCGCGGCTGGAGGAGGCCCGGCAGAGCGCCGGCATGGCCCTGACGCTGCTGGGCTCCCACGTGCTGCGCGGGCTCGAACGCTTCCCGGAGGAAGTGCCCCCGGGCCAGCTCATGGAGGTCCGCAAGCTCCTCTGCGTCTCCATCGGCCAGATCCACTCCTTCCTGCACGACACCTTCGGCGAGGTGATGGCGGCCGATCCGCGGAGCCTGCACGACGCCGACTACTTCCTCTCCCGGCGCTTCCCGCGCGACATCGAGGAGGCCGAGTGGCTCCACGCCACCCTGGTCCGCCTGCGCGACTACCTCGCCAGCCTGGACGCCGGCCGCCAGGAGCACGTCGCCGGGGTGGCCGGGCTGGTCCGGCGGGACGAGATCGTGCCGTCGATCGCCGTCTGGGAGCCCACGGCGGGCTTCCTCGACGTGCTCCTCAGCGGGCTCACCCCCAAGCTCAAGGAGGTGCTGGCCCTGCGCGGCGTCCGCTTCTACGAGATGGAGATCCTCGACCGCCACGCCTTCGAGATCCCCCACCGCTGCCACCTGCTGCTCAACCTCCACGCGGCGGCCCTCGAGGCGGTGGAGGGGATCAAGGCGGGGGTGGGCGCCACGCCGGCCGAGAAGGAGCAGGGGGTGCGCGACCTGATCTGGTGCCACGCCTCCTTCGGCCGCCGCATCGCCGCCCAGCTCTCCGAGATCGACACCGTGATGCTCGACCTCGTGGCCTTCGTCCCGCTCTGGATCGAGGCGGTCGAGAAGCGGCGCGCCCTCCTGCTGCGCAAGAGCGCCGAGGAGGGCGCCCAACGCGAGGTCTGGTAGGCGCCCGCGCGGCGCTCGCCCTCCTCACCCTCGCGGTCTGGCTGCCGGCGATCCACAACGGCTTCGTCAACCTCGACGACCCCTACTACGTCGTCGGCAACCCCTGGGTGGCCAAAGGGATCACCCGCGCGGGGCTCGCCTGGGCGACGACCGCCAAGGTCGCCAGCAACTGGCATCCGCTGACGATGCTCTCCCACATGCTGGACGGCCAGCTCTACGGGCTCGACCCCGCCGGCCATCACGCCACCAGCCTCCTGCTGCACCTCGCGAACGTCCTGCTCCTCTTCGAGGTGTTGCGCCGCATGACCGGCGCCGTTGGCCGGAGCGCGGTGGTGGCGGCCCTCTTCGCGGTCCACCCGACCCACGTCGAATCCGTGGCCTGGATCGCCGAGCGCAAGGACGTGCTGAGCGCCCTCTTCTGGATCCTGGCGATGGAGGCCTGGGCCCGCTACGCCCGCCAGCCGTCGATCGGCCGCTATGGGCTTGTGGCCCTCCTGATGATCCTGGGGCTGATGGCGAAGCCGATGGTGGTCACCCTGCCCTTCGCCCTCCTGCTGCTGGACGTCTGGCCCCTGGAGCGCCTTCGCCTCGGATGGAGATGGCTGGCGGTCGAGAAGCTCCCCCTGCTGGCGCTCTCGGCGGCGTCGAGCCTGATCACCCTCCGCTACCAGGAGACGAGCCTGGCGCCGCTCGACGCCGTCCCCTGGAGCCTGCGCGCCGCCAACGCCCTCGTCTCCTACGTGGCGTCCCTCGGCAAGCTCTTCTGGCCCAGGGACCTCGCGGTCTTCTATCCGATCCCGCCCGCCATTCCGCTCTGGAAGGCGGCGGGGGCGGCCCTCCTGCTCGCCGCGATCACGGCGCTCGCCGTCTGGAGAACGCGGCGGGAGCCCTGGCTCCCCACCGGCTGGCTCTGGTTCCTGGGCACCCTGGTGCCGGTGATCGGCCTCGTCCAGGTCGGCCGGCAGGCGATGGCGGACCGCTACACCTACATCCCCTCGATCGGCTTGTTCCTGGCGGTCGTCTGGAGCGTGGCCGAGCTGCTGAAGGAGCACCGGGCCGTCCTGGCCACCGTCGCCGGGATCGGGATCCTCGCGCTCGCGGCAATCACCCGCGTGCAGATAGGCTACTGGGCGGACAGCGCCACCCTGTTCCGCCACGCCCTGGCGGCCACGGACGACGGCAACTACCTGGCCCACATCGGGCTGGGCAAGGCGCTGATCGGAGTGAAGGATTGCGAAGGAGCGGCGGAGCAGTTCCAGGCCGTGCTCGCCCGGTATCCATATATGAGCGAGGCCCGCGCCGGGCTGGCGGCGGCCCAGAGGGAGGGATCATGCTCTACGAGAAGCTCAACCCCGAGATGAAGCGGATGGTGGACGACTACGCGCGCCGCCTCAAGATCTACGACTGGGGTCGCCGGAGCGAGCTGCTGGCCGAGGTCTCCCTCCCGTTCGGCGAGGAGCTCGACCCCCGCCGGGCCAAGCTCGCCGCCGCGGGGTTCCTCACCGGCGTCCTCGAACGCTGGAACCTCCAGGAGATCGAGGACCTCCACCAGGCCCGCCTCTACCTGATGTCGCTCAACCCCGAGCACCGAGGGCTGGCCGAGCGCTGGCTCGACGAGCACCCGGAGGAGAAGGCGGCGATCGAGGAGG
>QHVW01000105.1 GCA_003223675.1 Acidobacteriota bacterium | reverse complement strand
GCCACTGCACGGCCTCGCGGTCGGCGCCGAGGGCCATGCGGATGCCCACCTCCCGGTGGCGCCGGCGCACGGCGTAGGAGACCACGCCGAAGATCCCCACCCCCGCCAGGGCCAGTGCCACGGTCGCGAAGGCGGCGAGCAATCGGGAGCGGAAGCGCGCCTGCGCCAGGTCGGCCGCCAGCAGCCCCTCCATGGTGTCGGTCTGCGTGGGCAGGCTGGGGTCGAGGGCCCGCGCCTGGGCCCGCAGCGCTTTGCCGAGCGCCGCCGACTCGCCGGCGGCCTTCACCACCAGCGACACCTGCCAGGTGCGCCTGGGGCGCTGGACCAGGGGGAAGTAGATCTCGGGGACCGGCGGGCGGGCCAATCCCCGATGGTGCACGTCCCCCACCACCCCCACGACGGTCGCCCAGTCGTCGACCAGGTCCATGCCCGGCATGCGGACGCGCCCGCCCAGGGCCTTTTCGGCCCCGCCGAGCTCGCGGGCCAGCGCCGCGTTGACCACCGCCACGTGGGGCGCCCCGGCCCGGTCCTCCGGCGAGAAGTCCCGGCCCCGCAGCACAGGGATGCCCTTCTCCAGCTCGAGGGTGCCGTTCGAGCTGCTCCCTGAGAGGGGAGGATCGCTCGCCAGGGCGGCCTTGCGCACCCCGGGCAGGACGGCGGCGCGCTCCAGGAGCTGGGAGAAAAAGCGGACCCGGTTGGCCGGCTCGGCGTAGCGCGAGCCGGGCAGCCCGTCGGTGGCGAAGCTCAGCAGGGCGACCTGGCGCGGCTCGAACCCGGGATCGACCTCCTCCAGCCGCCAGGCGCTGCGCAGCAGCAGCCCCGCTCCGGCCAGCAGGACGAAGGCGGTCGCCACCTCGGCGGCGATCAGCGCGCGCATACCGCGCCGCCCCTCCGCCACGGTGCGTCCACCTGCCCCCAGTGCCGTCCGCAGGTCCTGCCGCGCCGCCCGCGAGGCGGGGGCCAGCCCGCAGAGGACGCCCACGGCGAGCGCCACCAGGAAAGTGAAGAGGAGCACGGGAGCGTCGACGTGGAGCTTCGCCGGATCGAGCACCCCGGCCGGGGCCAGGCCGGCCAGGAAGCGGCTCGCGCCGCCCGCGAGGCCCAATCCCAGAACGCCTCCCGCGAGCGCCAGGACGACGCTCTCTACCACGAAGGGCCGCACCAGCGCCCGCCGGTTCGCCCCCAGGGCGAGCCGCACCGTCGCCTCCCCCCGCCGCGCCAGCGCGCGGGCGAGCAGCAGGTTGGCCACGTTGGCGGCGGCGATCAGCAGGACGAAGGCGACCGCGCCCAGCAGCAGCAGGAGCACCGGTCCGGTGGGGCCGAGGAGGTCCTGGCGCAGGGGGACGACGTTGGCGCCGTAGCCGGTTTCGGAGTCCGGATAGTCCCGCGCCAGGCCCGCCGCGACGGCGTCCATGTCCGCCTGGGCCCGCGCCGGCGAGACCCCAGGCGCGAGCCGGGCCACCACCGCGTAGTTGTGGGCGGAGCGCGTGGCGCCGTCTTCGATCGGGAGAGGCAGCCAGAGCTCGGCGCGCTCCGGGAAGTCGAAACCCGGGGGCATCACGCCCACCACCGGGTAGGGGACCCCTCCGATCTCCAGCGTCCGGTCCAATACTTTGAGATCACCCGCGAAGACCCGCCGCCAGAGGCGGTCGCTGAGGATCACCGCCCGCGGCCCGTTGTTGAGCGCCTCCTGGGCGCTGAAGGTCCGCCCCAGCCGGGGCTGGACGCCGAGGGCGGCGAAGAACCCCTGGGTGACCGTTCCCGAGGGGACCCGGCGGGGCTCGGGGCCGCTGGTGACGTTCACCAGCCAGGCGTAATGAGCGGCCATCGCCGTGAAGCTGTGACTTCGCTTCTCCCAGTCCAGGGCGTCGAGCATCGACACCCTCACCCGCGGGTGCTGCTGCCAGGTCTGCCAGATCATCACGACGCGGTCCGCCTGGGGGTAGGGGAGCGGCCGGAGGAAGGCGGCGTCGACCGCCGTGAACATCGTGGACGTGCCGCCGATCCCCAGGGCCAGGGTGAGGACGACGGCGGCGGTGAAGCCGGGAGCGCGCGAGAGGCCGCGCGCGGCGAGGGCGAGGTCACGGCGGAGCGCATCGATCATGGGCGAGGTCCTCCTGGACGGCCAGCACGGCTCTGGAGGGAGCTACGCAAGGGGGAGGGAGAACGTTTCACCTGCGCTATATATAAGCGATGTCCACCCCCGATCTCCTCAAGCTCCGCATCGGCATCTCCGCCTGCCTGCTCGGCCAGGAGGTGCGCTACAACGGCGGCCACAAGCGGGACGCGTTCCTCACGGACACCTTCGGCCGCTACGTGGAGTGGGTGGCGGTCTGTCCCGAGGTGGAGGTGGGGATGGGCACGCCCCGGCCGCCCATCCGGCTGGAGCGGCGGGGGGAGGAGATCCGCCTCGTCATGACCAGCACGGGCGAGGACTATACGGACGCCATGCGCTCCTGGGCCGAGCGCCGGGTGGCCGCTCTGGCGGAAATGGACCTGGACGGCTACGTGCTCAAGAAGGATTCTCCGAGCTGCGGCATGGAGAGGGTCAAGGTCTACTCCGGGGAAGGGGCTCCGTCGAAGGATGGCCGGGGCCTGTTCGCGGAGACGTTGATGGCGCGCCTGCCGGACCTGCCCGTGGAGGAGGAGGGGCGGCTCAACGATCCGCTGCCGCGGGAGAATTTCATCGCCCGGGTGTTCGTCCACCATCGCTGGCGCGAGGGGGAGAAGGAAGGGTGGACCCGCGCCTCCCTGATGCGCTTCCACGAGCGCCACAAGTTTCTGTTGATGGCGCGCAATCAGAACGGCCTGCGCCGCCTCGGCCGTCTGTTGGGGAATTCAGGGAAGGAGACGCCGGCGCCCGAGCTCGCCGCCGCCTATCGGCAGGGGTTGACGGAGGTCCTGCGACGCCCTGCCACCCGGCGCGGCCACACCAACGTCCTCCAGCATCTCGCGGGCTACGTCTCGGACGCGCTGGACCCTGCGGACCGCGCCGAGCTGGCCGAGACCATCGAGCGCTACCGCCTGGGGCTGGTGCCGCTGATCGTCCCCCTCACCCTGATCCGGCATCACGTGCGGCGGCAGGGGGTGGAGTATCTCCAGGAGCAGGCCTATCTGGAGCCGCACCCGTACGAGATGATGTTGTTGAATCACGTGTAGGGGGAAGACGGGGGTGATTCGGCCGGGTCAGCCGGAGAGCGCCTCGCGGAGGTCGTCGCCGTCGGGGACGCCGATCATCGCCACGCGGCGGGCACCGCTGAGGAAGACCAGCGTCGGCGCGGGGATGCGGACGTCGGCGGGCCGGCGCTCGATGGAGAGCCGCTCGCCCAGCATGGCCGCGAGCGGGGGCAAGACCTCCTTTTCGACCAGCCGGCACCGGGGGCACGAATCGAGCTTGTAGACGATCAGCCGGAGATTGCCGGGGTCCGGGGCGGCCTCCTTGGTCAGGATCTCGCGGATCGCGCCGAGCATGGCCCGGCGCAGGCGTCCGGTCCGCCGGGCGAAGAACCGGACCGCGAGCATCGTCCCGAGGGCGGCCGCCGGAAGCGCGGCAGCGTACCAGCCGATTCCCTGCCCGCCGAGGACGAGTCCCGCGGCTCCCCAGGCCGCGACCGCCGTGGTCACGCAGGTGCGGCAGTGCGCGCCCGAGGTGGCGAGATGCGCCAGGAGGGCGAGATGGACGCCCGCCGCGGCCTCGACCGCTACCTCGGTGAGCGGGACCAGACCCCAGAGGCCCAGCGCCACCAGGAGTCCGGCGTAGTAGACGACCCCGAGCGGAGCCAGCGGCAGGCCGAGCTCCCGCACCGCCGCGGCGCAGGCAGCGCAGTGGCTCGACGTACGCAGGGCCCAGACCGAGGCGGCGAGCGCGGCCGTGAGAGCGCCCGCGGCCGCCAGGACGGCGCGCCCGTCGAGAGCCCGGGCGAGGACGGCGCCGAGCACGAAGACGAGGACGCACCCCAGGACGTTGAGGACGAGGGGCGGGAGGCGGTCGAGCCACTTCGCGAGGCGCGCGGCCGGTCCTTCCCGGCGTAGCTCCTGATCCTCGTTCGGAGCGACGCAGAGAACGATCCCCCGCCACGCGGCCTCGAGCTCCGAACGGGGCATCCGCAGCCGGCCCTCCGCCGGGTCCTCCAGATCGACCGCCACGTCGTCGGCCTGGTGCACCACCGCGAAGCGGCCCTCATGGCCCACGTCCTCCAGGGCCCCATCCTTCCCGAGGACGAGCATCTTCTCCGGCACCTTCCTGCGCAGGTGGACGACCGCCGGCAGGACGGGGAGATCCTTGAGATCGTCATAGGAGGGGAGCTGACCCGCTTGGGTCTCGAAGCCGAAGGCCTCGGCCGCCGCCACGAGCGAGGCGAGAGTGAGGCCGCCGTCCCGGGCGCTGAAGAGCCGGCGGAAGGTCCGCGGCGAGCCGGCGAGACCGTGGTGGTCCGCCAGCATGGCGAGGATGGCGGGGCCCCAGGCGGCCGGGTCGGAGGAGATCCTGGCGGTCATGGGGCACCGGCTACGAGGCGCGCCCGGCCTTCGGCGAGGGCGGCGAGGCTCACGAGATAGTCTTCCTCCTCGGCTTCGAGGGGTCCCTGGGCGAGAGCGGCGTCGAGGGCTGCGAGCTCATCCGGCGTATTCACGCTCCCCAGGATTCCGCTCATCTCGGGCCGTGAGAGCACGAAGCGGTAAAAGTCGCCGGGCTCCGGGAGCCAGTGGTCCTCGTCGAGGCCGAGCTCGCGCCAGCGCTCCGGGAGGATCGGCGGCAGGACGCTCCGGAAGTTGTAGACGAGCGGGCCGGGGCCGGGGAGGAGCCGG
Organism: Acidobacteriota bacterium; assembly: GCA_003223675.1. GTDB lineage: Bacteria > Acidobacteriota > Thermoanaerobaculia > Multivoradales > UBA5704 > DATARR01. Next base: position 1,612 of record QHVW01000105.1, on the reverse strand, counting down.
GGCAACAGGTCGTGGCGCGCCCCTGGATGGGCGGGGTTGTAGCGGATGTAGGCCAGGTCCACCTGGCGGTGGTTGATGGCGGCGAGGGCCGTCGACCGCTCGTGGAACGAGGCGCCGAACGCGCGCGCTCCCAACCCGCGCGCGTATGGGGAGGTGAGGTAGCGTTCCCGCCGCGCGGGGAATTCGTGCGCGTAGGCGCCGCCGGCGACCAGCAGGTCGAGCCGCCCGAGCCGCGGCACGGCGCTCAGCAGCTCGTGGAAGTTGGTGCCGGCGAACACCGGCTGGGTGATGTACGAGACACCCGCCACGACGATCTCGTCCCGCACGTGGGATCCCCGTTCGAGAAGCCGCGCGAGCCCCTGGCGCATCTCCTCGTAGAGAGGCCAATGCAGGTCCGCGCTGACGAAGAAGAAGTTGATCCCCGCGTCGAAGGCGAGAGGGACCATGGAGCGGTCCCGGATGACGCCGAGACAGAACGGGCTCACCGCGAGGCCGGCGGCGCCCAGCGGCAGCCGGTCGGCCAGTTGCGGCAGTGCCTCACGCGCCGGCAGTGGATCGGCCATGTCGCTCTCCTGAGAATACGACTCCCTCGCCCCTCCGTGCACAGGGGGCGAGGGAGCTCGGACATCGTCCTGCTTGCAGCCCCTAGTCGCAGTCAGTCATGATGATGGCGGGCGTGAAAACGATGCCGGAGCTGGGAACGAAGACCGACGTACACCATGTGTTGATGAAGCCACCCTTGATCTGGCTCATCTCGTCGGAGCTGAGATTGCGCAGGGTCTCGACGCGCAGTGAGAGCTTCTTGCCGGCGGACGGAGCGTTCCTCTTCATTCGCGGTCTCCTATGAGCCCGTGGGCTCCATGAAAAGATGAAAAGGGACCCGCCGGGGCTCGCGCTCCCGTCGGGTCCTGGGTCTATCCGAGAGATGCGACTTTGGCGGCAAAACTCCGTCAACGAAATTCGAAGATCTTTTCGACATCGCATCCCCTCCGGCGTGCGTCGACTAGCAATCGGTGTAGTAGATGGGGATCGTGGTGGTGATGCCGGAGCTGGGGACGATGATCGTCCAGCAGTACCAAGCGACACCGCCCTTGATCTTGCTCATCTCATCGGAGTTGAGGTTCCTCAGGGTCTCGACGCGCAGGGAGAGCTTCTTGCCATTCTTCTTCATCGCGGATCTCCTTCATTGAGCCCCGCAGTGGGGCTCGAATTGGAACCCTTCGTTCTCCTGCTGCTGTACAGGTAGATCCTGGGTTCTAATCGAGGATGCGACTTTGGCGGCGAAACTCCGTCAACGAATTTCGAGATTCTGCCCGGCGATCGTATTTTTCTATTTGCCGACCAGCTCCCTGAGCGTCGCCACCGCGTGCTCCAGCTCCTCCTCGGTGTTGAAGAAGTGCGGAGAGAGCCGGATGCCCGCGTTGGGCCGGAAATCGCACAGGATCTCGCGGGCGATCAGCTCGTGGCAGAGGTGCTCGGCGTCGGGGTGGAAGACGGAGACCGTGCCTCCCCGGTGTTTGTGGTCGCGCGGGGTGCGGATCTCGAAGCCGGCCTCCTCGGTGAGCGCGATCAGGTAGTCGGTGAGGGCGAGAGAGCGCTCGCGGATCTTCTT
>QHVW01000104.1 GCA_003223675.1 Acidobacteriota bacterium | reverse complement strand
CAGGACAAAGAGGGTACGGTGACTGTGAAGCTGACGATGGCGAAGGCCTATCAGGAGAACGGCTCCCCCGCGCCGGGCAAGGACAAGGCCTGTGCGGCGAAATACAAGGAATTCATGGGCGCCCCTGTCACCGACACCTACAAGATCAACCCCAAGACGGGCATCATGAGCGCTTCGGCCGAGTTCCAGAAAGTCAGCACGCAGCTCTATCCCATGGGGATAGCCGGCATCTACTCCTTCATCTCCGACGGCGTCCCTCCGGAGCTGCAGAAGATCGGAGTGATGCAGATCATCTTCCAGATCAGCACGAAGTTCACGTCCCCCAAGAACATGATCATGTTCCCCCTGGAGACCGACAAGTTCAACTGCGTTCTGACCAACAGCGCGCTCAGCGCGAAGGCTGCCAAGGAGGCTCTGACCGGCAAGCCCATGAAGCACTGAGCCGATAGCCGATCGACAGATCCCTCGCCCGCAGGTCGCCGAGACGGCTCGCGCCGTCTCGGGCCTTCCCGCCCCTAGACCTCGTCCTGCTCGATCGACGCCAGCATGGCCTCCTGGGCCTGGCTCACGCTGGCCCAGGTCTCCGGCCGGAACGAGGTGGCGCTCACGACGAGGAATTCGTCCGGCTCGGAGGTGGGGATCCAGACCCACTCCGTGCGGTAGCAGCGGCCCTCCGCCTCGCCTTCCCACGACAGGCGCGCCACGGGCGCGGGCATCGACGGCACGGGGGACTCGCACATCTCCGCCTTCAGGACGGTCGCCAGCTCCTGGATCTCCTCCCGCTTGTCCACCACGAAGCGTTCGAGCGTCATCCCCAGCCCGGCGGCGATCAGGACCACGACCGTGGGCTCGAAGCTCTTTTCCTCCCAGGGGAGGAGACGCAGGACGACCCAGCCGGTTTCGTCCTCGGACTGGCGGAAGGCCCAGCCTTCGGGAACGGAGAAGAGGAATACTCCCACCCCCAGCCGGGGCCGCTGGTGGGCCCGGGCCGCATACCAGAGCAGCCACTGCTCGCCCGCCGGCTCATGGTGGGTGGCGCCCTCGGTGATCAGATAGCGCCAGCGGCAGGACTCCAGACGCTCCTGCAGGGCCGGCGGCAGCAGCTCCGCGCCCAGCACCTCCAGATCGCCGACCAGCCGGAAGCTCCCGTCGCCGCCGGGCACGTACCGCTGAGCCAGCGTGACGGCATGGCTGAAGTCCTCTCCGCCCATCTCCACGAGCAGGGCCCGGCCCGCGAGCCCGAGATCCTCGTCGTAGGAGAAGGCCCAGCTCCGGAGCTGGTCTTTCCGCTCTTCGAGGACGATCCTCCCCGCGATCACCTGCCGCTCGTAGGAATCGGAATCCGTCCGCGGCGCCACCAACTGGGCCGTCTCCTCGTCGTCGCGCGTGAAGCTCAGGAGAGGCAGGGGGATCTCGCCGTTCGCGGCGATGGACGCCTGATTCGCCAGCAACCATCCGGCGAGTTGGAATGCCTCTTCGAAGATCTCGTCGTCCACGGATTCGGCTCCCCGCTTCTGCGCGGCTGAAGGCGACTCTATAACGGACCCGGGCGGGGGTGGCGCGGGTGAGTCGGGAAATCAAGGGGCGGCCCCGGAAGGGTGCCCCTTGACGACGGGCCTCAGCTCACTTGCAGGTGTTGCTGCACTGCGTGCAGGTGTCCGTCCGGTTGCAGGTCGCGCACTGCGTACCGCAGTTCGTGGGGTCCAGGGTCACGCCTCCGACCGCCTTGCTGAGGTTCCCTTCGTTCAGATGCAGCAGGGTCTCCCGGTGCAGGCGAAGCTTCTTGACACCCTTCTTCATGCTCGTCTCCTGTCTGTCCGCGCCACGCTCCGGCGACCACCGCCGGAGCCCGTCGGCCTTCTCTCTCTATACCACCGGTGTCCTGGACGGGCATTTCAGGGCCGCGGCGCCGGCGCTACGGGCTTCGGGCTGCGGTACTCTACCGTCCAATGAGCATCGTCGACCGGCGCGCGCTGAAGAGGCTCGCCCTCTATTTCCTGGCATGGACGGGGGTCGGGCTGTTCTATTTCACCCAGGACGCCACGCGAAACTATTTGTGGCACTCCCCCATCCCCTGGCGGAGCACGCTCATCTCCTGGCTCGTCGGGGTCAATCTCAGCGCCGCGTTCACCCCCGCCATCCTCTGGCTCGGCCGCCGGTTCCCCTTCGAGCGGCGGGTCTGGCTGCGGCGGACGCTGACCCATCTGGCGCTCAGCGTGGTCTTTTCGCTCGTGCACCTCACGCTGGACAGCGCCATCCTCTCGTCGCTGGGGATCTTTTCGGCGCTCATGAAGCCCAGCTTCGCCGCGACGTTTTTCCTCCTCCTGATTCTCGGATTTCACCCCAACGTGATTGCCTATTGGACCGTGCTGTGCCTCCAGTACGTGTTCCATTATTACAACCAGTATCAGGAGCGGCGGCGGCAGGCGCTGCGGTTGGAGCTCCAGGCCTCGGAGCTCCGGTCCCAGCTCGTGCAGGCGCAGCTCACCGCCCTCAAAGGCCAGCTCCAGCCGCATTTCCTGTTCAACACCCTGAACGCCATCATGGTGCTGGTGCGCCAGGGGAGAGGGACGCAGGCGGAGGAGATGCTCGCCCGTCTCAGCGACCTCCTGCGCAACGTGCTCGACGACGTCGAGGCCCAGGAGGTGACGCTGCGGCGCGAGCTCGACTCCCTGCGGCTCTATCTCGCGATCGAAGAGGTCCGCTTTCAGGACCGCCTGCGGGTGGAGATCGACGCCAGGCCCGGGGTCCTCGCCGCCGCGGTCCCCCATCTGGGATTGCAGCCGATCGTGGAGAACGCCATCCGCCACGGGATCGGGAGCCGCTCGGCGGCGGGCCGGCTGCGGATCCACGCCGCGCGGGTGGGGGAGCTCCTGGAGATCCGGGTCGAGGACGACGGGCCCGGCCTGCCGCCCGGGGGCCCGAGCTCGAAGGGGATCGGCCTGGCGAACACGCGGGCCCGCCTGCGCCAGCTCTACGGCGACGCGGCGGCTCTGACGCTCGAAAACGGCGCGCAGGGCGGCGCCGTCGCCACCCTGACCCTCCCCTATCGCGCCCGGCCGGACGAGGCCACGGCGGAGATGATGGAGATCCATGCCCTGGACCCTATTGATCGTTGACGACGAGCCGCTGGCGCGCGAAGGCCTACGCATGTTGCTCGCCGGGGACCCGGACGTGGCGGCGGTCCACGAGGCGAAGGATGGCCGCGAGGCGGTCGAGGCCCTGCGCGAGAGGCGGCCGGACCTCGTCTTCCTCGACGTGCAGATGCCGGAGATGGACGGCCTCGCGGTGATCCGGGAGGTCGGGCCCGAGAACATGCCCGCGGTCGTCTTCGTCACCGCGCACGACCAGTACGCCATCCAGGCTTTCGAGGTGAACGCGCTCGACTACCTGCTCAAGCCGGTCACGCGCGAGCGCTTCGCCCAGGCGCTCGCGCGGGCCAAGACGCGCCTGCAGACCCAGCCGGCGGCGGAGGCGAGCCGGCAGATCCTCTCGCTGCTCGAAACCATCGGAGTGCCGCGCTCCTCCCTGAAGCGGCTGGCCGTGCGCTCGGCGGGCAAGACCACCTTCGTGGACCTCGCGGACGTCGACTGGATCGAGGCGGCGGAGAACTACGTCAAGCTGCACGCCGGCCGGACCTCCCATCTCGTCCACGTGGCGATGAATACGCTGGAGAAGTCGCTCGACGCCGAGACCTTCCTCCGCATCCACCGCTCGATCATCGTCAACGTCGGGCGCATCCAGGAGCTGGAGCCGGTGGCGCACGGCGAATACGTGGTCACCCTGCCGCACGGCGTCCGCGTGCGCTCCGGCCGCACCTACCACGAGACGCTGAAGGCCCTCGCCAGCAATCCCTTCTGACGGCCCCTCATCACCCCGGCCCTCTTCTCCCATCCCTCCATCCGAGAAGAGGGAGGCCAGCCGCGGGATGCTGTCGTAGGGGCGGCCCTATGTGGCCGCCCTGCAGCCTGCCGGGAACGAAAACAGGGCGCCCACACAGGGGCGCCCCTACAAAGCCCCTCTCTCCCCGAATGGAGGGATGGGAGAAGAGGGGTTGGGGAGTGAGGGCCTCCGCCCGTTCGTCAACCCGGCGGGCCGGTTCGTCAAATTCCCCTTCGGCCGCGGCGGCGCCGGGCTCATGCTCGGATCAGGACCAAATTCACACACAACCGGGTCCCCGAGGAACCGATCATGAAACTGGAACAGACGACGATCCTGACGCCGGTGCCCGTTCCCGCGGCCGCCGGCTCTCCCCTTCCCGTTCCCGCCGTGGAGCCGGCGGGCCTCCCCCAGGCCGACAACCTGTCCGTCGGCTACCTGCGGGCCTTCATCACGGTGATGGTGCTGGCGCACCACGCCATCATCGCGTACAACCCTTTCTTGCCGGTGCAGAAGCCCGCGGCCTCCCTCACCGCCCAGCCGCAGTGGTGGCAGGCGTTTCCCGTGCTCGACAGCCAGCGGTGGGTGGGCTTCGGCCTGCTCAACGCCTTCAACGACATGTTCTTCATGGCGCTGATGTTCTTCCTCTCGGGGCTGTTCGTTAACGCCAGCCTCCAGCGCAAGGGGAGCGGCGCCTTCCTGGGCGGCCGGGCTCTCCGGCTCGGGATCCCCTTCGTGGTGGCCGCGGGGCTGGTCGCGCCGCTCGCCTACTATCCGGCCTACCTGCAGACCACGTCCCATCCGGCCGTCAGTGACTTCTGGCGCCAGTGGACGTCCCTGGGCCACTGGCCCGCCGGACCGGCCTGGTTCGTCTGGGTGCTGCTGGCGTTCGACGCCGTGGCCGCCGGGCTCTTCCTGCTGTCCCCCCGCTGGACCGGTGGTCTCGCCCGGCTGGCGTCGAACGCGAAGAGCCGTCCGCTCGCCTTCTTCGCCCTGCTGGTGGCCGTCTCCGCGATCGTCTATCTGCCGATGGAGCTCGTCTTCACCTCCTTCCGGTGGTCGACGTTCGGCCCGTTCACCTTCCAGACCAGCCGCCTGCTCTTCTACGCGGTCTACTTCCTGGCCGGCATCGGCGTCGGCGCCTTCGGCCTGGAGAAGGGCCTGCTGGCGCCGGACGGCCGGCTGGCGCGGCGGTGGAGCGCCTGGCAGACGGCGTGCCCGGTCGTCTTCTTCCTGACCCTGACCGTGGTCATCGTCGCCATCTCGGCCCCAGGCAAGAAAGGGTGGGAGATCGGCGGGGACCTTGCCTTCACGCTGTGCTGCGCCACGTCCTCCTTCTGCTTCCTCGCGCTCTTCGCCCGCTTCGCGACGAGACGCGTGCGGATCTTCGACAGCCTGCGTGACAACGCCTACGGGATGTACCTCATCCACTACGCCTTCGCGAGCTGGCTGCAACTGTCCCTGGTGAGCGCTCCGCTCCCGGCGCCGGTGAAGGGGACCCTGGCCTTCCTGGGCACGGTGGCGCTGAGCTGGGGAGCGACGGCCGCTCTGCGGCGGATTCCCGGAGTGGCGCGGGTGATCTAGCACTTTGTC
>QHVW01000103.1 GCA_003223675.1 Acidobacteriota bacterium | reverse complement strand
TTTTGCCGGTCTCCGCCTCCTCCCTAGAGAGGAGGCGCCATCCTCTCTAGAGAGGAGGAAAACCCTTCAAATACTCGCGCGCGCGCCGATTTGTTCGGAAATCTGATTTCTGAGAGGAGAGGGACCATGAAACGCACCTGCCCGACCAGACCACCGAGGCGAACAGCGCGATCAGGCTTGCCAGGCCTGGACAACGGCCTACTTGGCGGTTTCGAATCCTCCCTGAATGGACGGGGAGGCCACCCTTTTGGATAGGAAGAGTTGTGGGCCGCAACTCGTAGTGACGTATCAGTAGGGGGCGGACGGCGTAGAGCCAGCCGACCCTTCCCCACCCTTTCAGGAAGGTCCGGCCTCCTCTCCAGGGAGGAGGCCGGCCTGCCGATGGCTTTGGCGGAGGCCGCACGCTTTCGCCGGACAAGTGTCAGGCGATGATGTCGTCGGGATGGCAGACAGAGAAGCCTTCGACCTCGACGCGCCGCCGCCAGGCGTCCGCGAAACGCTCGATGCCGTCTGGCGCGAAGACCAGGTCGAGGTCGAAAGGCCCGTTCTTGAGCTGCACGAAATCCTTGCCGCGTTCGATCTGCGCCGCCTGCTCGTCGTCGAGGGCGAAACCCAGCTCCCGCAGGGCGGCAACGATGGCCCGGCCGTTGTCGGGACTCTTCTCTACGAAGAGGTCGGCGTCCTGAGTGGTGTCGGGGAAGCCGAGCAGAATGGCGCCGGACTTGCCGATGAAGAGATAGCGCGCGCCATGGCGGGCGAAAGCGTCGCGGATTTCCTCAGCCTGCCGGTATTCAAACGCGCCCATATCCCAGCCAGTCCGGCAGGTTCTCCTCGCACCAGCGGCGGTAGTCGGCGGTCGTATCGAAAGCGCGAAACGGCTCGTCGTCGAGGACCGGCTTGTAGGTGTGGATGAAGGCGTAGCGAAAGCGTAGCGAAAGCGGCCGGCGGGCAGCAGCCTCGAACTCGGCCAGCCACTCCGCCGGAATGTCGCCGGCTCGTGGCGTGGCGCTCTTCGGCCGAGACGTCTCAGAATCCATGGTCAACGATTATAGGACCCAAAATGCCGGTCTGGGCCTAGCGAGGCCCTGAGGCCGGGTCAAGCCTCACTTCGGGGCCGTCCGGACCACCACCCGCGCCGCCTCTTCCCCTCGTCCGGTGGCGCGCAGGAAACGTACCCAGTTGGCGAACAACGGATCCCAGTCGTTGAAGGCCGCCCCTTCGCGCCGCAGCTCGATCAGCCGCTGGTAGAGGGGCTCGGCCTCGGCGTACCGTCCATGGGAGGAATGGAGGTCGGCCAGCTCGGCGAGCGTCCGCACGAGCTGCCGGTGATGGGGCTGGAGGGTCTTTTCCTCGATCGCGAGGGCGCGTTCGAGGAGCTGCCGGGGGGCGGCATCCTCGCCGAGCGCCACCCGGGACAGACCGAGGTTGAGCAGAATCCGGGCGAGCTCCGGATGCTCGGGGCCGTAGATCTTCTCGGCGATCGGCACCTGGAGCTCCAGGAGCCGCACCGCCTCGGCCGATCGGCCCTGTTGGCTCAGCAGCAGCGCCAGGGCCTCGCGGCTTCCGGCCAGATCGAGGTCGTCGGCCGGGAGCACCGCCTCGCGAATCGCCAGCGCACGCCGGAGGAGCCGCTCGGATTCGTCCAGCCGGCCGCGGTAGAGAGCGATCCCGGAGAGGTTGTGCAGGGTCTTGGCGACCCGCGGGTCGCGGTCCCCCCAGAGCCGCTCCTGAACGACGAGCGAACGCCGTAGTGCCACCTCGGCGTTGTCGAAGCGCCTTTGGGCCGCCAGCGCCGTGCCCAGATCGTTGAGGACATCGGCGACCTCGGCGCTCTCGGGTCCGAGGCGGGCCTCGCGGATGGCGAGCGCGCGGCGGAAGAGCGGCACGGCGTCCCCTTGGCCGGAGAGGCGCGCCAGCGCGCCGAGGCGGACCAGGGTCTCGGCGACTTCCGGATGCCCGGGGCCGCGGAGCCGCTCGCGGATCGCCAGGGCTTCGGCGAGCAGCGGCCGGGCCTCGGCGTAGAAGCCGAGCTGGGTATGGATGCCGCCCAAGGTGTCCAGCAGCCGCGCCCGCAGGAGCGGCTGACCGCGCAGCTCGCGGTCGAGACGGCCGGCGCCGCGCCGCAGGAGCTCGCGGGCGGTGGGTGGCGTCCCCTTGGCCTGCCGCGGGTCCGAAGCCTTGAACAGGTCTTCCAGGAAGCGAGCCGCCGCATCGGCCCGCGCCGCCTCCCGCGCGGTCCGGCGGGCCTCGAAGGTCACGGCGCCGAGCCCGCCGGCGAGCGCCAGGATCACCAGCGCCGCCGAGGCCACCAGCCGCCGGTTCCGGCGCAACTTGCGGCGGAGCTGGTGAAGGGCGCCCGGCGGGCCCGCCTCGACCGGCGCGCCCCGCACGACGCGGCCGATCTCGCGGCCGAGAGCTTCGACGGTGGGATAGCGGTCCGCGGGATCGGCGGCCAGGGCCTTGAGGACCAGCCGGTCGAGGTCGCCGGCGAGCCGGCGGCGGAGCTTGGCGGGCTCGTCGAAGCCCCGGCGCCGCGCCACCTCGCCGGCCCTGTCCAGCGTCCGCAACCGCTGGCTCGGCGTCACCAGATCGCCCCGGCGCACCGCCTCCACCCACTCGGCGAGCCCCGCCACCCCCGCCTCCCCCACCTGGAAGGGCACCGTGCCCGCGAGCAGCTCGTAGAGCACGACGCCCAGCGCATAGACGTCGGAGCGGGCGTCGGTCTCGCCGCCGCCGAGCGCCTCGGGGGGGAGATAGGCCGGCGTGCCCACCAGCCCCTCGGCGCTCCACACGGTGCTCTCGGCGAGCGGGCGGTCGAGCCCCTTGGCGGCGCCGAAATCGATGATCTTGGGACGCGCCCTGCCCCCCTCCTCCGTGACCAGGATGTGCGAGGGCTTGAGGTCGCGGTGGAGCACCCCGTTCTGGTGCGCGTGCTGCACGCCGTCGCAGACCGCGGCGAAGAGCTCGAGGCGCTGCCTGAGGCCGAGGCTGTAGCGGTCGCAGTATTCGGTGACCGGCAGGCCCGGCACGTACTCCATGGCGATGTAGAGATCGTCCTCGTCGGTCACACGGGCCTCGTAGACCTGGGCGATCGCCGGATGGTGCAGACGCGCCAGCGCCTGCTGCTCGGCCTTGAAACGCAGGGTCGCCCAGCGGCCGGGGAGCGGGGCGCGGTGAAGCTTGATCGCCACCCGGCGGCCGAGCGGCTCCGGCTCCTGAGCCAGATAGACGGTGGCCATCGATCCCATGCCGATCTCTTCGAGCAGCAGGTAGGGCCCGACGTGGGGCGGGCGGAGGTCCGCGCCCTCCGCCGGGCCGGCGGCCGGCGGCGGGCGCGGCACGAAGACGCGGACCTCGGTGCCGGCGCCGGTGGCGGAGGCGATGCGGCAGCGTCCGCCGAGCAGCCGCGCGCGCTCCTCGATGCCGGCGAGCCCCAGCCCGCCGGTGCGGCGGACCTCGTCGGGCTCGAAGCCGGCGCCGTCGTCGACCACCGACAGGAAGACGGCTTCGTCCTCGATCTCCAGGGTGACGTGGACGTCCCGCGCGCCGGCGTGGCGGACCGCGTTCGCGAGCGCCTCCTGGGCGATGCGGTAGAGGCCCAGCACGAGGGGCGGCGGGAGGGGGACCGCGGCGCCCCGCAAGGTGAGGCGCACCGGCAGGGAGCACCGCCTCTCGACCTCCTCACAGTGGTCGCGGAGGGCGGCGGCCAGGCCCCGGCGCTCCAGGATCGCCGGATGGAGGTCATGGCTCAGCCGGCGCAGGTCCTCGGCGGCATCCCCCAGCGCCCTTCCGAGGGCGTCGAGCTCGATCCGCCGCGTATCCCCCTCGGGGAGCTGCTTGCGCACCGCCTTGAGCCCCAGGGCCAGGGCGGCGAGCCGCTGGCAGAGGTCGTCGTGAAGCTCCTGCGAGATCCGCCGCCGTGCCTCCTCCTCGGCGGCGACCAGCCGTCCGATGACCCGGCGGAGCTCCTCGCGGCTCGCCTCCAGAGCGGTCCGGCTGCCGGCGAGCTCCTCTTCCGCCCGCCGCCAGCGGCTGACGTCGGCGGCGCACAGGAGAAGGCCGGGCTGCCCGTCCCCGGAGGCGATCCGCAGGGAGACCTGGAGCTCGCGTCCGCTCTTGTGGCGCTGGCGCACGAGCAGCTCGCGCGGCCCGTCCGCCAGGACGGCCGGAGCGGCCTGATCTTCAGGAATCCGCAGGAAGTCGAGGGTGCGGCCCGCCACCTCGGCGGCGGTGTAGCCGTAGAGCCGCTCCGCCGCGGAGCTCCAGGCGGTGACGGCACCGCCGGCGTCGAGCACGATGAACGCGTCGTGCGCGTGCTCGAAGGCCTGCAGAAAAAGGGTGGCGTCCATCGGTTACATGACGGTCTCTCCGGCCTGCGCGGCGTAGAGCGCCAGCTCCAGCCGGCTTCCCGGACCCAGCTTGTCGTAGACCCTGCTCAGGTGGGTGCGGACCGTCGTCACCGAGACCCCGAGCGTCTGGGCGATCCTTTTGTTGCCCAGGCCCTTGCCGACCAGGCGGACGATGTCGAGCTCGCGCGGGGTGAGCACCTCGCCGGACGCTTCCGGCCGCCCCTCGTGGCGTTCGACGGGGAGCTCCCGCATCGTGCCGACCAGGGCCTGAGTCACCTCCGAGCTGACGTAGAAGCGCCCCTTGAGCACCTCCCGGACCGCGGTCTCGATCTCCTCGGGAGCGGAGGTCTTGGACAGATAGCCGTGGGCGCCGGCGTCGAAGGCTCCCCGCACCCAGGTAGGGTCCGTGTGGATGCTGAGGATCAGGATCCGCGCCCTGGGGACGATCCCGCGGAGCCGGCGCGTCGCTTCGATGCCGTCGATCCCCGGCATCGAGATATCGGTGATGATGAGATCGGGCCGCAGCCGCTCCGCGGCCACCAGGAGAGCGGGACCGTCCGTCGCCTCCCCCACCACCTCATAGTCCGGCTCGAGGAGCTTCCTCAAGCCTTCGCGCATCATCGGATGGTCGTCCGCGAGCAGCACTCTGTTGCGTGGCTCTGACATCTCTCCTCCCCTACCGGTCGATTTACTTACCTAAGAATAGAGTAAAGATCCAAGCTTACGAGTGACATTACAGCGACAACGCTAAGCGAGCGACCGATGGATTCCCGCGCATGGCGATCCCGAAATCTCGTAAATCTACGGGATCTCGTAACGATCCGCCGTCGTAAATTCTTCTAAGTTGTTGATTCTTTGACACCGGACTCCTGGCACGGGTCGTGTACTACTTCCCGGCGGGAGTCGAAGATGATGTTCCGAATCGAAACCCGAACCGACGAGCCTTCAACCGTTACTTATGCCCTGGCCGGGCGGGCGACGCAGGAGCACCTGCCGGAGCTGACGCAGCTCCTGGCGGCCGAGCGCGCCCGCGGACGCCAGGTCACGCTCGACCTCGAGGGGCTCGTCCTCGCCGACCGGGAGTTTGTGAAATTCCTGGCCCGCGGGGACGGCTCCAAGGCCGCGCTGACCCATTGTCCCGCGTACGTCCTCTCGTGGATCCGGTGCGAGGGGTGCGAGGAGGAGAGGAAACCTTCATGAAGAAAACCATCCTGGCGGCGCTCCTGGCGCTCGCTCCGGCAGTGGCGCTCCCGGCCCAGGCCCAGGGACCGGCTCCCGCCGGCGCGCCGGGGACGATCCGCCTCTCCCTGAGCGACGCGATCAGCCGGGCGCTCGACGCCGGCACCGCCGTCCGCATCGCCACCACGAGCACCCGCGAGGCCGAGGCCCGCGCGCAGGAGGCCCGCTCGGCCCTGCAGCCGCAGCTCAGCGCCGGCGGGCAGCTCGCCAACGAGACCATCAACCTGGCCACCTTCGGCTTCACCGTCCCCGGGCAGCCGAACGTGACCCCGCCGTTCAACGTGGTCGACGCCCACATCACGCTCGCCATGAACGTCATCGACTTCGCCGCTCGGAGGCGGTACGAGGCGGCGCGGGCGGGGGTCAATCTACGTCTCCTATGGGCGCAGCTCGGCACGGATCGACGAGATCCGCGCCAACGTCGATCTGTTCACCAGACTGCGGCAACTCGCGGTCGACCAGAAGAACGCCGGCGTCGGCACCCGCCTCGACACCACGCGCGCCGACGTCCAGCTCTCCCGCCAGCAGCAGGCGCTGCTGGTGGCGATCAATCAGCGCGACCTCGCCCGGCTCGCCCTGCTGCGGGCCATCGGCGCGGACTTCGACGCCGGCCTGGAGCTGACGGACGACTGGACGCGGGCGGTCGCCGCGCCCCCCGCCCTGCCGGCGGCCCTCGACGCGGCGCGCCGGCAGCGCCCCGAGCTCAGTCTCTTGAACGAGCGGCTGCGCCTGGCCAACCTCAACATCGAGGCGGCCCGGGCCGAGCGGCTGCCGACCGTCGGCGCGCAGGCCCAGGGGACCGAGAGCGGCAACCGGGTGCGGGACATCGAATGGAGCCGCACGGTGGCGGCGGTGGTCAACGTGCCGCTGTTCACCGGCCGGCGGATCGAGGCCCACGTGGCCGCGGCGCAGGCGCAGCGGGACCAGATCCTGATCCAGCAGAACGACACGCAACGGCAGGTCGAGCAGGAGGTGCGCCGGGCGCTCCTCGTCTACGAGAGCGCCCGTTCAAGGCGGGGGTGGCCTCCTCGATCGAGGTGGACAACGCCCAGACCGCTCTCGCCACGGCGCGCGACACGCGCATCGACGCGCTGGCCGACGAGGCCCAGGCGCGCTTCGATCTGGCGCGGGCCACCGGCGAGATCCGCAATCTGATTCCGGCATCCAATTCTCAGAGCACCCAGAAGTAGGACGGAGGGTAACGATATGAGCAGTCCATTGAGAGTCGAGAAGACCGATCCGGCGCCGGAGCCCGCGACTGCGCCGTCGCCGAAGCGGAGGGGAGGGCGGAGGATCGTGATCCTCTCCATCCTGGGAATCCTGGTCCTTTTCGGAGCCGTCTGGGGCTTCCGGACCATCGTCTTCTATGAGCATCACGCCACCACCGACGACGCGCAGCTCGACGGCAACATCAACCCCGTCCTCCCCCGCGTCCCCGGCTACGTGCAGGAGGTGCTGGTGAGCGAAAACCAGCCGGTCAAGCCGGGGGACGTCCTGGTCAGGATCGATCCGGCCGACCTCCAGGCCAAGGTGGACCAGGAGCAGGCGTCGCTCCTCAACGCCCAGGCCGCCGTATCGGTGGCCGAGGCCGCCGTGGCGTCCGCCCGCTCCACCGCCACCGGTGCGCAGGCCAAGGTCTCCAGCAACCAGGCGGACGTGACCGCGGCGCGCAGCCGGGCCCAGCAGGCGGCGGCCGACGTCGCCCGCTACAAGCAGCTCCTGGCCAAGGAGGAGATCTCGCAGCAGCAATATGACGCGGCGGCCACCGCGGCCGAGGCGGCGCGGGCCAACGCGGACGCCGCCCGCGCCACCACCGAGTCGTCGCGGGCGACCGCCCAGGCCTCGTCGTCGCAGATCGAGGCCGCGCGGCGGCAGGTCGCCGCGGCGCAGGCTCAGGTGGCCCAGCACCAGGCGGCCCTCGAGGCGGCCCGGCTGCAGCTCTCCTACGCGGTGATCAAGGCGCCGGTGGCGGGCTTCATCTCCAAGAAGAACGTCGAGGTGGGCCAGTTCGTCCAGGCCGGCCAGCCGCTGATGGCCATCGTGCAGCAGGGGAACAACCCGAACGACGTCTGGGTGAGCGCCAACTTCAAGGAGACCCAGCTCGCCAAGATGCGCCCGGACCAGAAGGCCGAGATCGAGGTGGACGCCTATCCCGGCGTGACCTTCCACGGCCGCGTCGAGTCGCTGGCCGCGGCCACCGGTGCCCGCTTCTCCCTGCTGCCGCCCGACAACGCGACCGGCAACTTCACCAAGGTCGTCCAGCGCGTGCCGGTGAAGATCGTCTTCACCGATCCGCCGGACCCGAAGCGGCCGCTGCGCGTGGGCATGAACGTCAACGTGACCGTAAACCTCGACTGAGGAAGGCGCAAGCTCATGTCCGAACGCGGCGCCAACAAGTGGCTGATCACGATCACGGTCATCCTGGCCTCGGTGATCGAGCTGATCGACACCTCGATCGTCAACGTCGCCCTCCCCCAGATGATGGGCAACCTGGGGGCGACGCTCGACGAGATCGCCTGGGTGGTGACCGGGTACGTGGTGGCCAACGTGATCGTGATCCCGATGACCGGCTGGTTCGGGGCGGTGCTCGGCCGCCGCAACTATTTCGTCGGCTCGCTCATCCTGTTCACCGTGGCTTCCTTCTTCTGCGGCCACGCCACCAGCCTGTGGGAGCTGGTCATCTTCCGCTTCATCCAGGGCGCGGGGGGAGGCGCCATGCTCTCCACCTCGCAGGCGATCCTCGTCGAGACTTTCCCGCCCGAGGAGCTGGGGCTCGCCAACGGCCTGGGATCACCGACAGCTACTCCTGGCGGTGGATCTTTTACGTCAACCTGCCGATCGGCGTCATCGCGGTCCTGATGGCGCTCGCGTTCCTCCCCGACCCCAAGGAGACGCGCAAGATCAGCAAGATCGACTGGTGGGGGATCCTCCTGTTGATCACCGGCATCGGCTCGCTGCAGATCGTGCTCGAGCGCGGGCAGGCCGAAGACTGGTTCTCGACCCGCTACATCACGATCCTCGCCATGATCTCGGTCGTCGCCATCGCCCTGTTCATCTGGCGGGAGCTGGCGTCGTCCAACCCGGTGGTGGACCTGCACGTGCTCAAGGACCGCTCGCTCGCCGTGGGCACCTTCTTCACGTTCATCCTGGGGTTCGGCCTCTACGCCTCGGTGTTCATCTTCCCGGTGTTCGCCCAGAACCTGCTCGGCTTCACGGCCATGCAGACCGGCCTGATCCTGCTGCCGGGATCGCTCGCCACGGCAGTCATGATGCCCTTCGTCGGCAAGATGCTCCAGAAGGGGGTACCGCCGCAGCTCATGAACGCCCTCGGGTTCATCTGCTTCTTCCTCTTCACCTGGATGCTCAGCCACTCGACCCTGGCGTCGGGGCGGGGAGATTTCTTCTGGCCGCTCGTCCTGCGCGGCGTGGGGCTCGGATTGCTGTTCGTACCGCTGACCACGATGGCGCTCTCCGGCCTGCGCGGCAAGGACATCGCGCAGGGGGCGGGGCTCACCAACATGATGCGCCAGCTCGGCGGCTCCTTCGGCATCGCCCTGGTGACCACGTTCATCCAGTACCGCTCGTGGACGCACCGGACCAACCTGCTCTCGCACCTCTCGATCTACGATCCGGCGTTGCAGGAGCGGCTCCAGGCGATCACCGGCGGTCTGATGGCGAAGGGATCGAGCTTCTTCGAGGCGCAGCAACAGGCGTACGGAGCCATCGAGGGGGCGGTCCTCCGGCAGACCTACCTGCTCACCTACATGGACGCCTTCCGAGTCGTCGGCGTCTTCTTCCTCATCTGCATCCCGATGCTGCTGCTCTTCAAGCGGCGGGCCGGGCGGGCGGCGGGGCCGGTGTGGATGCACTGACGGTTTGAGTGGCAGATGCTATCCTTACCCAACGGAAAGGGTCATTACAAGGCGCCGCCGGCCTGAGTCAAGCTCCCCGTTCTTGGGCGGAACCCCTCGGAGCCTAGAAGCTCCAGATTCTCCGGTGGAAGGCCTCAAGCAGGGACCCAAAGGACTGCAAGGACAGGAGAGAAATGGCTTCTCGTCCTTGCAGTCCTTGCAGTCCTTTGGGTCCTTTTGGCTATAGGAGCTGCTGGGGATCCACGTCAACCACTAAATCGTAGGAGGGGTTCTTCGGCAGAACTTCCTTGAGCATGCGGTGCAGGCCGCGGCCGTCGGCGGAGCGGATGAGGAGCTGGAAACGCCATTCGCCGCGGAGGCGCTCCAGGGGGGCCGGGGCGGGGCCGGAGAGGCGGACGGCGCGGGCTTGCGGGTGCGCGGCGAGATCGGCCGCCAGAGCGGAGATCGCGGCCCAAGCGCGGTCGCGGTTCTTGTCGCGCACCAGGAGCTGCACCATGCGGGTGTACGGCGGATAGTGGAAGACCCGGCGGAAGCGGAGCTCCTCGCGGGCGAAGCCTTCGTCGTCCCCGCGCAGGGCGGCCTGGATGGCGTAGTGGTCCGGATGGTAGGTCTGGATCACCACCCGGCCGGGCTTCTCCCCCCTCCCCGCCCGGCCCGCCACCTGCACCAGCAGGTTGTAGGTGCGCTCCACGGCCCGGAAGTCCGGGAAGCTCAGGTAGGCGTCCGCGGCCAGCACGGCGGTGAGGGCCACGTTCGGGAAGTGGTG
>QHVW01001056.1 GCA_003223675.1 Acidobacteriota bacterium | reverse complement strand
CGAGCAGGAGGTCTATACCCACGAGATCGCCATGGAGCGGGCCGAGATCGAGCTGATGCCCGAGGTCGAGCGCGACGAGCTGGCGCTGATCTACGAGCTCAAGGGGATGGACAAGGCCGCCGCATGCGACCTCGCGACCGAGGTGATGAAGGACCCCAAGCGCATGCTGGAGGAGCAGGTGCGCGAGGAGCTGAAGATCGGCGACCAGGACGCCTCGCCACTGCGCGAGGGGTGGACGACCGGCCTCGCTGGACATGTTCGTGGTCGGGCTCGGCGTGGCCGCGGTGGGGTACTTCGTCGGCGGGTGGGTGTCGAAGTTGCTCTAGGAATATTAAGAAATTCAAAAACATTGATATTGGAGCCCTCCCTCTCCACGCAGCGGAGAGGGAGCGGGAATAAGGCTTTTGCGAAAACCTTCGGCGCTCCTGGCGGGACAGACTGAAACATGAGGCCTCGCGGGACGTAAGAACGCCGTTCCAGGGGCGTCGTTCAACTGTCACAGAAGAAGAGGCTCGCAAATCCTGTGTCCACGCACCTTCTTGGTTACATGAGACTGTCCAGGCCCAGAATCGTCGGAGCGCCGGAGGCTCCTACCGTGGTGGGAGCCTTTCCGGGCGCCTTCGCGGCGATGTCGGCCGAGATCGCTCGCGACGGGTCGCCAAACGGCAAAGGTCAGCGTATACTACGCGCAATTACGCAGGAGCGAGAGATAAAGGAGGAGCTTCGTGAGGCTCTGCCTCCTCTGACCGGCAGGCTCTTCGCGTTGCGTTCTTCCGATGATTTGGGACCGGAGCGCTGGGGCTCCGGAAAAATGGAGCCGTCCGATTTGAACCTCCGCACGAAGTCTCTCCGGCTCATCGCCGTGGTGGCGGCGGCGGTCCTCGGGATCGCCCTGATCCTCGTGGTCCGTCTCGTCATGGTGGCGGACGACCCGCAACTGGCCCGCCAGATCGGCTGGAACCTCCTGCTCATCGGCCTGTCGGCCGGCTTCCTGGCGGCCGGCGCGGCCTTCTGGGTGGTGCAGCGGATCACGCTTCCGCTGCGGCGGCTCGCCGAGACGATGTCCGGCATGGCGCGCACGGGCGAGCTGCAGAGCGGCTTCCCGTCCGCCGGCGGCGGCGGCGAGGTGCAGCTCATCGAGGAGACCTTCCGCGGGCTGATGGCCACGGTCGAGGAGTCGCAGCGGGCCCGCGAGCGGTCGTACGTGGAAGCGGTGGGCGCGGTGGTGACGGCGGCGGACGCCCGGGATCACGAGACGACCGGCCACTCCTTCCGCGTCGCCCTCTACGCCGTCTCGCTGGCCAGGGCCATGGGGCTGCATGGCGAGCAGATCAAGGCGATCGAGTGGGGGGCCCTGCTCCACGACGTCGGCAAGATGGTGGTGCCGGACGAGATCCTGCGCAAGATGGGGCCGCTCACCGACGAGGAGTGGCACATCATGAAGCAGCACCCCACCTGGGGGTTCGACATGCTGGCCGAGGTGAGCTTCCTCCAGCCGGCGTCGCTCGACATCATCTACAGCCATCACGAGCGCTGGGACGGGCAGGGGTATCCGCGCGGCATCGCCGGCGAGGCCATCCCGTTGAGCGCCCGCATCTTCGCCGTGGTAGACACCTACGACGCCATCACCTCCGACCGCCCCTACCGGCGGGCGCGGCCGCACGCGGTGGCGGTGGCCGAGCTCCAGCGGGTGACGGGCCAGCAGCTCGACCCCACGGTGGTCGACGCCTTCCGCCAGCTCCCCGAGGTCGAGCTCCGCCGCCTGCGCGAGCTCTGCAAGCGGGTCCATCCGGGCCTGAGCCTGCCGGCGGACCTGCTGGATTCGCTGGCGGTGCCGGAGCAGAAGGCCGATTTTGGATTTTAGATTTTGGATTTTGGATTGAGGGAGTGAGAATCGGGGCCCATGAGGGTCCTCCATCCTGAGATCTCCCAGGAGGAGCGCGAGCGGCTCTTCCGAGTGGGGATCGACCTCGTCAATCGCGGACAGTTCTTCGCGGCCCATGAGGCCTGGGAGGAGATCTGGCGCTCGACCACACCGGAGCCCCGGGGTCTCTTCCAGGGGCTCATCCAGGTCGCCGCGGCTCTG
>QHVW01001055.1 GCA_003223675.1 Acidobacteriota bacterium | reverse complement strand
TCTCCATCTGCACAGCGGCGCGCCGCTGAAGCTCCGCGTCAACGGCCACCTGGCCGACCTGAGCGCCGCGCCGACCCAGGCGCGCACGGCCGAGAAGCTGGTCGAGGAGATCCTCACCCCCGAGCAGAGGGAGGCCCTGCGCGAGCGCGGGCAGGTGGACTTCGCCTACACCCTGGCCGGCCAGGGGCGCTTCCGCAGCAACGCCTACCGCCAGCAGCGGGGGATCGACGCCGTCTTCCGGGTGATCCCGCCCAAACCGCCGACCCTGGAGCAGCTCGCCCTCCCCGCCTCGCTCGGCCGGCTGGCCAACTACCATCAGGGGATGGTGCTGCTCACCGGCCCCGCCGGCTGCGGCAAGTCCTCGACGCTGGCCGCCCTGCTCAACATCATCAACGAGGACCGGCCCGACCACATCATCACCATCGAGGACCCGATCGAATACCTCCATTCCTCGAAGAGGTGCGTGGTCAACCAGCGCCAGGTGGGCCCCCACACCAGCTCCTTCGCCCGCGCCCTGCGCGGCGCCCTGCGCGAGGACCCCGACATCATCGCCATCGGCGAGCTGCGCGACCTGGAGACGATCTCGCTCGCCCTGACCGCCGCGGAGACCGGCCACCTGGTGCTCGCCACCCTGCACACCAACAACGCCATCCGCACGGTCAACCGCATCCTCGGCGTCTTCCCGCCGAACCAGCAGGACCAGATCCGCACCATGGTCTCCGAGTCGCTGCGCGCCGTGGTCTCCCAGCGCCTGGTCGCGCGGGCCGACGGCAACGGCCGGGTGCCGGCGCTGGAGATCCTGATGGCCAACAGGGCGGTGGGCAACCTGATCCGCGAGAACAAGACCTTCCAGATCAAGTCGGTGCTGCAGACCGGCGCCACCCACGGCATGTGCCTGCTCGACGTCTCGCTCGCCGAGCTGGTGAAGAACAAGGTGATCACCCGCGAGGAGGCGGCGCGCAACGCCGAGGACCCGCAACGCTTCGGCGCCCCCGCCGCCGCGTCCTGAGAGAGCCGATCCGCCATGGCCCGCATCGACGAGCTGTTCCACTACCTGAAGGAGCACCAGGGGTCCGACCTCCACCTGGCGGCGGGGCTGGAGCCGCGCATCCGCGTCCACGGCTCGCTGGCGGCGGTCTCGGGATGGCCCGTGCTCTCCCACTTCGATCTCCTCGACCTGCTGCGCGAGATCGTCTCCGACGCGCAATGGGCGGAGTACAGCGGCTGCGGCGACCTCGACTTCGCCTACGGCCTCGAAGGGGTGGCCCGCTTCCGCGCCAACTACCTGCGCCAGGAGAACGGCTGCGGCGCCGTCTTCCGCATCATCCCGGAGAAGATCGTGCCGCTGGAGGCGCTCAACCTCCCCAAGGCGATCGACACCCTCGCCCATCTGCAGCAGGGGCTCGTGCTGGTGACCGGCCCCACCGGCTCCGGCAAGTCGACGACCCTCGCCGCGATCATCGACCGCATCAACAACACCTACCAGAAGCACGTGGTGACCATCGAGGACCCGGTCGAGTTCGTCCACCAGAACAAGCTGTGCGTCTTCTCGCAGCGCGAGGTGGGGGGCGACACCGAGAGCTTCGGCGCCGCCCTGCGCGCCGCCATCCGCCAGGACGCCGACGTCATCCTGGTGGGCGAGATGCGCGACCTGGAGACGATCGCGCTCGCCATCACCGCGGCCGAGATGGGGGCCCTGGTCTTCGGCACCCTGCACACCAACGGCGCGGCGAACACCATCGACCGCCTGATCGACGCCTTCCCGGCCGACGAGCAGTCGCAGATCCGCACCACCCTAGCCGAGTCGATCGCCGGCGTCGTCTCCCAGCTCCTGCTGAAGACGGCCGACGGCCAGGGGCGCTGCGCCGTCAACGAGATCCTGTTGAAGACCCCCGGCCTGCCGAACGTCATCCGCGAGGGGAACACGCCGATGATCACCTCGATCATCCAGGGCGGCCGTTCCCAGGGGATGCAGCTCATGGACGACGCCCTGATGGCGCTCGTCGAGCAGCGGCGCATCGCCCCCCGCGAGGCCTACATGAAGGCGACCAACAAAGCCAAGCTCGAGGCCCTGGTCAAGGACGACGAGGAGTAGGCCGGCTTGGCGGAGGATGGGGCCCCGTTCCAGCTATTCGACCGCACCCGGGTGGGGCATCCGTGGGAAAGGGCTCTACAGGAGACCGAGCGTGCCGATCCCGACCGCCACTGGGCCGTAGCCGCCAACTGGAGGATGGACCACCGGGTCTCTCCAGACCGGGAGACCGGAGATCTCATGGCCTTTCCACCCTTCACGGCCGTAACGGACGCCAGAAGCTGGCTCAAGGCTCTCGACTTATACTGGAAAGACGAGATCTGCCGGCCGGGAAGCGCGGCGTCGGGGGGCAAGACCTCGGCCTACGTTCGACCGACCAACGCCGGCAATCGCATACCCACCAGAATCGCGGGGTTCGACCAGCTCGTCCATGTCGGATCTCTCAATACCATCGCAGGAAGGATCGCCAGCCTTCCGGGACGGACTGGAGTCGATCTTGCGCTCCAGAGAATCGCCCAGGATCTTATGTTGCCTCCGCCGCACATCCGCCAGGGTACTCCAGAATTCACCCGCCGGATCTCCGCTCTGGCTCAGGGCCTCAACCGGACAGGAGCCCGCGCGGTCCGGCGGGCTGTCCGCCTTCTCGCGGACGCCTTGGGCGAAACGGAGCCTCCCTGGTGGGCCTGCTATGAGCATGAAATCCGCGACGTGCTCAGATCAGGAAATGCCGAGAATCTCGGCGCGTCCCTGGGGTTGGGTCATTACGAGCCCGGGGAGTGCCTCCTGATATGGGTTTACAGGACTGACGACGCGGGACCGCTCTTCCGCCCGACGGTGGCGGAAGCACGCCAATCGCCCTATCACTTCCCCTCCCCGCCGGGCCATGAGATGGGGATCACCATGCCTCTCGCGGATGGTCTGCCGGCCTGTCGCGAGGTGCTCCATCGGCCCTTGAAGGGAGCGCTGGCGGAAGCACGCTGCACCGGTGAGATCCTGTTTCTCTCGCGCTCCCTGGCTCAGGACAGCCCACGGCTTGCCGCCTTGCGAGCCCACCATTGGAAAAGGATAAAAGAGGAGCTCTATACTGAGGAGCTGGAGGCATGGGGCAACCGGCATTCAAGGCTGAGACGATGACCGTCCATCCCGCCATTCTTGATCTCGCCGAATCCCTGGCGGAAAC
>QHVW01000102.1 GCA_003223675.1 Acidobacteriota bacterium | reverse complement strand
TGTGCCGCCAGCAGGTGCCCCGGCTGCCGGCGGAAAGGTCCCTGGGACAGCTCGGTCCCTGGGGTCCGGCCTCGCGGTGGTGGCGCGGCGCGGAGGCGGAATGGGATCTGGTCAGCGAATCCCTGGACGGCCGGCGGGTGCTGCTGGGCGAGGTGAAGTGGAGCGCCCGTCCGTTCGACCGCAAAAGCCTGGAGACGGCCCTGCGCGAGCTCGCCGCCCGGCCCGCCCCTCCTCTTCCAGCCCGCTCTTCCGGGGCCGAGATCGTCCGCGCGCTCTTCGTTCCCGCGGTGGCGTCCAAAGGGGGCGCCGCGAAGGTGCCCGATGGCACTGTGCTCGTGAGGGCCTTGGATCTGCTGGAGCGTTGATGATGTGGTGGCGAAGAGGGTGGCACCTAGACGGCCTCGACGCGAAGGCGGCAGGACGGCCCGCCAGGGCCACGGATTGAGGAGAAGACCATGAGCGACGAGACTCGTCTCCAGGCTCTGAAGATCGTGCTGGTCGTCGTCGGCATCATCTCTATCGTGGGCATCTACCCGCTCATGATCGTCTGGCCTTCCGGCTGGACGTGGCACACGGGATATTCCGACTACCCCCTGATGATCGTCGGAATCTACGCCACCCTGGGCGTCTTCCTGCTCCTGGCGGCCCGGAATCCGCTCGCGAGCCTCAGTCTGATCTGGTTCACGGTCTGGTCGAGCGTGGTGCACGGCGGGATCATGGCCGTCCAGGCGCTGGCTCAAGGCCAGCATCGCGGCCACCTGTGGGGCGATGTGCCGGTGCTGTTCCTCATCGCCGCGGTGTTGGCGGCCCTGACTCCCCGCCGCCAGAGAGCCGGATGATCTCCGCAGGCGCGGCCGGTGTCGATGCGGCCGCGCGGCGAAGCGGGTGGCACCTCGACGCCTTCGAAATGGAATCGGCCCCTGGCGTATTCCTCGGGTGAGCTTCCGGTACAATGGAGGTACCCCAAAAGCTCGGGCTGAGGAGGCCGACGTGGCGAAGACCCTGGGATTTCTGTGCCGACGCGGAGGGCTGTCGAGCGCTCTCCTGCTCCTCTTCGTGCTGGCGGCCCTGCTGTCCGCGGGCCTGCCGGCTGCCTGGGCCGGCCAGATCGAGCTCGTGACCCGGGTCCCGCCCGGCCTGTCCTCCGATTCGGCGAGCGGCGGGAGCTCGGTGCCGAAGCTCAGCGCCGACGACCGGAACGGTGGAAATGACGTCTTTTTGTATGACCGGGTGACCGGGAAGACCGTCCTGGTCAGCCACGCCGCCGGCTCGGAAGTCACAGCCGGCGACCTGCCGGTCACCCTCCCGGCCACCATCCCGGGCCTGCCCCCTCAGATCAGCCCGGACGGACGCTATGTCGCCTTCACCAGCGAAGCCGGGAATCTGGTGGCCGGACAGCGGGAGCAAGACAGCCTCAACGTAACGCCCGATCTTTTTCTCTATGACCGGCAGACCCGGACGACGACCCTCGTCACCCACAAGGGGGGCTCGGCCGTCACGAGCAGCAATTCGTCCCTGTTCGATTTCCGGATGACCTCCGACGGCTCCATCGCCTTTTCCAGCCCCGCCTCGGACCTCGTGGAGCATGGGACCGATACCAATTTTTCCCTGGACGTCTTTTTCTGGGACCGGCGGTCCGGGACGACGACCTTGATCAGCCATGCCGCGAGCTCGTCCAGAAGGGCCGCGCATGGGATCTCCGACGGCGCGTGGCCCAGCGCCGATGGCCGTTACATCGCTTTCGGGAGCGACGCCTCGGACCTCCTGCTGGGGCTTCCCCACAACATCGGCAACGTGTTCCTCCACGACCGGGTGTCGGGAAAGACCGTGCTCGTCAGCCACGCGAGCTCCTCGCCCTCCAAGCCGGCCAATCGAGGCGGCGGCGGCCCCGTGCTCAACGCCGCGGGAACTTATCTCGTCTTCACCAGCACCGCCACGGACCTGGTGCCCGGGCTGCAGGACGATACGCCGCTTTACTTCGACATCTACCTGTACGAGCGGGCGACCGGCAAGATCGTCCTGGTGAGCCACACCAGCTCGTCTCTGGTCACCACCGGCGATGGAGATTCCAAGGCGTACAACATCACCCCGGACGGGAGCTGGGTGGTCTTTCTCAGCCGGGCGGGCAATCTGGTCGCCGGGCAGACGGAGGCGGGGGGGCACAGCACTGACATTTTCCTCTTCGAGCGCGCCACGGGAAAGATCCTCCTGGCGAGCCGGGCCGCCGCGTCCCCCGTCACCGCGGCCAATCAGGATTGCTCGGAATTCGACCTCAGCGCCGACGGCCGCTGGGTCGTATTCACCACGTTCGCGGACAACCTGGTGGCGGGTGGAGCCGACGCCAACCACGCGGTGGACGTGTTCCTTTTCGACCGCCTCGCCGGCACGGTATCGCGGCTCACCCCGGGGGACGCGCCCAGCGGCTCGCCGGCCTTCAGCGCCGACGGCAACTGGATCACCTTCGCCAGCCAGGCCTCGAACCTGGCGCGGGGAGCGCGGGACCTGAACGGCTCTCAGGACGTCTTCCTCTATGGCCGCCCAACGGGACGCACCCGGCTGGTGTCCCGGCAGGGGATCCCGTCCGTCACGCCCAGCGGCGCCAGCGTCGCCGCCGGCGTGAGCGCCGACGGCCGCTTCTCGGTCTTCCTCAGCTCCGCCCCCAATCTGGCTCCGGGGCAGCTCGACACCAACCAGAAAGCCGACGTCTTTCTCTATGACCATGTCCTGCGCCAGATCACGCTGGTGAGCCGGTCCGCCGCCTCTCCTCAAGTCCCCGGCAACGGCCAGGCGTATGCCGCCCGGATCAGCGCCGACGGCCGCTATGTGGCCTACACGAGCTCCGCGACGGACCTCGTGGCCGGCCAGGCCGACGCCAACGCCGCGCAGGCCGACGCCGCCGACCTGTTCCTTTTCGACCGGGTCGCGGGCACCACGACCCTGGTGAGCCACGCGGCCGGCTCGGCCATTACGACCGGCGACCGGCCTTCCCGCGGCGTTCCGTTCCTGAGCGCTGACGGGACCTGGGTCGGCTTCACGAGCGCCGCCACCGATCTGGTCCTCGGCCAGGCGGACGGCGACTCGGGCGACGATGCCTTCCTTTACAACCGGGTCTCCGGCGAGACCGCCCTGCTCAGCCACGCCGACGGGTCGCCGGTCCGGACGGCGAACCGAGCCGCCACCCTGGCGGGCCTCAGCGCCGACGGCCAGGTCGCTCTCCTGGTCAGCGAAGCGACCGATCTCATTGCATCCTCGGGCCCCGCCGACACCAATTTCTCCCCGGACGTGTTCGTCCTCGACCGCGGCGCCGGCGTCACCACCCTGGTCAGCCGGACGGCTTCCGTGCCCGCCACCGCGGCCGGAGGGGAGCGCCCCCTGCTCAGCGCCGACGGGCGGTTCGTCGCGTTCTTCAGCACCGGGGACAGCCTGGTTCCCGGCCAGGTCAATGATCCCGCCGGAGACCCCGATCTCTTCCTTCTGGACCGCCTGTCAGGCACGGCCACGCTGGTCAGCCACGCGGCCGGCTCTCCGCTCACCGCCGTGGGAGCGCTCTCCAGCAGCGCCCTCAGCGCCGACGGCCACCGGATCGCCTTCACCAGTTGGGCCTCCAACCTGGTTCCCGGGCAGATCGACGATACCGACTATCCCGGGAGCGAAGACGTCTTCCTGTTCGACCTCGACTCGGGAGCGATCCGATTGGTGAGTCACCTCGACGGCTCGGAGACCAGGACCGGAAATTCCTGCATCTCGTCGCAGCCGTCGATCAGCGCCGACGGCCGGCTCGTCGCCTATCTCGGCAACTGTCAGGGATTGGTCGCCAACGTGAAAGGTAGCGGCATCTATCTCTACGACGGCACGACCGAAGCCAACGCGCTCGTCACCCGCTCCATCGCCTTTCCGGGCGCGGCGGCCAACGGCGTATCCCTTATGCCTGAGATCAGCGCCAACGGCAATGCGGTCCTGTTCAACAGCGACGCCTGGGACCTGGTGCCCGGCGACTTCAACGGTGGATTCCCGGACGTCTTTCTCTATACCTTGCCTTGACGCGCCGGCCTGGGGCGGCCACGCAGGGCCGCCCCTACCGAATCCCGTCTTCCGGGCGGTTACCGCGTCGTGCGCGCCCCCGCCGGCCCCCGCGACTCCTCCATCAGCCGCGCCTCGTCGGGCTGGTCCTTGTCGCCGCCGGCGCCGTGGACGTGCCCGGTGCCGCCCGCCTGGTAGAGCGCGCCCTCCGGATTGAGCGGCGGCCGCTCGAACTGCTGGCGCTCGGCCTGCATGGCGGACATCTTGTCGCCGAGCGACGGCGCGAGCTTGGCGGTCAGCGTGTTGAGGTGGGCCGTGGTGCCCACCTTGACGTCGCGCTGGGGTTTGACCGCCGCGCTGAGGATCGCCTCGGCCACCTTCTCCGGATCGATCTGCGGCGTGGGGAGCTTGGGCTCCTGGTCCATGTAATTCCGGGCGTGCTGCGGATAGGGGGTGTTGACCGCCGTCGGCTGGATCAGGGTGATCACGACCGGCGCCTTGTCGATGTCCTCGATCTCGATCCGCAGGGCGTCGGTGAACCCCTTGACCGCGTGCTTGGACGCCGAGTACATCCCCTGCAGCGGCACCACCGCGTCCGAGACCTCGCTGCCGACGTTGATCAGCGCGCCCCCCTGCCGCTTGAGATAGGGGAGGGCCGCGAGCGAGCCGTAGACCACGCCCCAGAAATTGGTGTCGAACAGCCGGCGGCTGTCCTCGTCGCTGACCTCGTCGAGCCGGCCGTAGATCGAGACCCCGGCGTCATTGATCCAGGTGTCGATGCGGCCGAACTTCTGGATCGCCGCTTCCGCGACGTGCTCGACCTGCTCGCGCTTGCCCACGTCGGCGACCACGTAGATCGCCTGGCCGCCGTCGGCCTTGATGCGCTGGCAGATCTCGTCGAGCGCCTGCCCCGCGCGGGCCGCGAGGACGAGCCTGGCGCCCTCCCTGGCCGCGGCCAGGGCCGTGGCCAGGCCGATGCCGCTCGACGCGCCGGTGATCACGATGACTTGCTGGTCCAGGGGCTTGAGATCGACTGCCATGAAGTGCCTCCTTGGTGTTGTTACCGCGGCAGCGGAAATGCCACCTCCATCTCGGAGAGAAAAAGGGCTGCAAGAAGCGGGCAAGGACAAGGGAACCAAACTCTTCGTAGGGGCGGCCCTGTGTGGCCGCCCTGGGGTGGGGGAAATCCCCTGCCAGACACCCCCGCCCAGGGCGGCCACGCAGGGCCGCCCCTACAAAATCCCTCATTCCCAGGTTGACGGCTCCCTAGACGCCCGCTGGCGCATACTCGTAGAAGAAAGCGGAACAAGGCTCTGAAAGCCCGCTCAAGGGAGGCCGGCATGCACGCTTCGGGATTCTCCAGGTTTCGGCGGACGTCGACAGTCTGCGTTCTGGCGGTGTTGTGGGGGCAGGCCGGCTTCGCGGCCGGGACGTTGGAGCTGGCCTCCCGGGTCGATCCCGGCGCGCTTTCGGATACGGGGTCGGGCTCGGGCCCCATCCTCCCCTATCCTCCCGCCGTCAGCCGGGACGGCCGCTACGTCGCCTTCCTCAGCGTGGCCAACAACCTGGTGCCCGGCCAGATCGACCTCAACACGAGCTTCGATCAGACGGCGGACGACCTGTTCCTCTACGATCGGGTCGCCCGCACCGCCACCCTGGTGAGCCATGCCGCGGATTCATCGGTCACCACGGGCAACGGCGAATCGCTGGCCCCGGCGATCAGCGCCGACGGCCGCTGGGTCGTGTACTCCAGCCTGGCGACCAACCTGGTGGACGGCCTCCCCGAATTCCCCGCCCAGGTCCGCCTGTTCCTCTGGGACCGGATCTCGGGGAGAACGACGCTGGTGAGCACCTCGCCGGCCATCGACGCCTCCGACTGCTCCGGCTGCGGCGTGATCGGCTCGGCGATCAGCGGCGACGGCCGCTACGTCGCCTTCAGCAGCGAAGCGTCCGATCTCGTTCCGGGCCAGCCGGACGGCGACAACGTCTTCCTGTGGGACCGGACGACGGGAAAGACCGCGCTGGTCAGCCATCCCGCGCCGGGATCGACCGTACCGGGTACCACCGCCCTGGACTTCTCGCTGAGCGCCGACGGCTGGTTCGTCGCCTTCAACCGCCATCTCACCAACCCGCCGGGGGGAGGCCAGGACGAAGGCCGCGTCTTCCTCTACGACCGCGCCTCCGGAGAGGTCGCCCCCATCGGCCCCGGCGCCTTCCCGGCGATCAGCGCCGACGGCAGCTCCGTGGCCTTCCTGAGCGCCAACACCCAGGTGGTGCCGGGGCAGGTCGACCGCAACGGTCAAGGCGCCGACGTCTTCCTCTACTCCCGCGCGACCCGCGCGATCCTCCTGGTGAGCCACGCGGCCGGCCAGCCCAAAACCACAGGCGACCGGGCCTCGGACCTGCCCGGGACCGGCTTCCTCCCCACCCCCTTCCAGCTCAGCGCGGACGGGCGTTTCGTCATCTTCCAGAGCTTCGCGACCAACCTGGTGCCGCGCCAGGTCGCGAAGCCTGGCGCCGCCCTCTTCGTCTTCGACCGCGGCACGAGCGCCGTCACCCTGGTCAGCCGCTCGGGAGGCTCGCCGACGAGCCCCTCCCCCTGGCCCGACAACGCCGCGATCAGCGCCGACGGCCGCTTCATCACGTTCGACAGCCCCGCCATCGACCTGGTGACCGGCCAGAGAGATTTCAACTATTCTCCGGATATTTTTCTATTCGATCTCAAGGCGGGACGGACGACCCTGGTGAGCGCCCGGAGCGGCGGCGGCGCCCGTATCACTGCCAGCGGCTCCTCCTATGCCCCGATGATCAGCGCCGACGGCTCCATGATCGCCTTCTACAGCTCCGCACCCGATCTCGTGGCGGGGGTAAAAGATTTCAATAGCGGCGACGACCTCATCGTCTACGACGTCTCCCAGCG
>QHVW01001038.1 GCA_003223675.1 Acidobacteriota bacterium | reverse complement strand
TTGAGCCAGTCGCGCCTTACCGTCCGCTCGGAGGTCCCCAGCGTCTGGGCGGTCTCCTCCTCCGTCAGCCCGGCGAAGAACCGCAGCTCCACCAGCCGGCTCAGCCGCTCGTTTCGCGCCGCCAGCGAGGTCAGAGCCTCATCCAGATCGAGAATCTCGACCGCCTGGCGGGACGCGTCCATCCCGCGCTGGTCCAGCTGCAGCTCGTCGAGAGTGATCCGCAGGCCCTCGCCGCCACGCTTCTTGGCCACCCGGCGGCGCGCGGCGTCCACCAGGATGTGGCGCATGGCCACCCCCGCCACGGAGAGGAAATGGACCCGGTCCCGCCAGGAGGCGCCAGCCTGGTCCACCAGCCTGAGATAGGTCTCGTGCACCAGGGCGGTGGTGTCGAGCGTCTGCCCCGGATGCCAGCGACGGAGCTGCCGGCGAGCCACGGCGCGCAACTCGTCATAGACCAGCGTCATCAGCCGGTCCATGGCACTCCCGTCCCCCTGGCGGACGGCTGCCAGAAGCTGCGTCACCTCTCCCGGGATCGGACCCTGCGCGCTCTGCGACACCGTTTCTCCGCCTTCCTGAAGGTTCTGGATTTCAGCAGGTTACCTCACGCCCGGCGGGATTTCAACCCGCCGCGCTCAGGCGGGTGTCCGCTTTCTCCACCGCCTCGCGTTCATCCAGGTGAAGGAGAGGACCGGACCTTGAAAGGAGGTGAGATGAGGCGCCGAGGCAAACCTTGCCAGCTATCGAATGGCCATGCTTTCGAGCTGAGGGCCGCGACTGAGGCACCGGCAATAGGCGAAAGCCGCCGGCAACAGCGACTCCCGCGACCTACAGCCACCGCGCCCGTCCTCGACTCTACCCCCTCGCACCGGTAACGAAAGAGAGCGCACTGCGCCTAATGAAACGTCGAAGTAGGTTTTCACAGGAGGAATGACATTGAGAAATCAGACGCGGATTATCGCAGTTTTGGCCATGATGTTGGCCCCTGGTCTCTTCTGGGCTCGGAGTACCGTCGCACAGCCGCGCCCTGAAGATCCCAAGGCAACTCACAACATGCTGCTGATCGGCGAGAGGACGGTGTACCTCTCCCATCTCCCGATGTTTCAGGATCCAGAGGATAGCGAGATCATGCCTCACCGCTACCAGGCGATCTTCGAGGTGACTTTTGATCAGCAAGACAAGTACGTGAAAGACCACCAGTCCCCTGGGGCGCCGAAGTTCTACACACTGGGGCCGAATGAACGTTTCGTGCTTTCCGAGCTCGCCACACCTGGACCTGATGCTAAGACGCCTCGCTCGTTCACCGCGAAAGTCCTTCGTGGTCAGAATATCTGCTCTTTGGCAAGGGAGGGGAGCTCTTCCTGGCTCACCTGATCGTGACCCCGCCGGACTTCGATCAAGTGCTGTCGGTGAGAGTCAAGGGCCACGAATTCACCGACGAAGAGTTGGCCAAGGGGGTGGTGGTGGCCTTCGCCGGGACAACCAACACTCCTGCCGGCCGGCTCAAGGCGAAGCAGCAGGCTTTGGGTGAGATGACGTCCGGCAGCGCACCGAGTCTGGCCAAGGTTCAAATCGAGGTGAGTGAAGAGCTCTTTTTCGAGGAAGGCGAGCTGAGGGTGCCGGCGGTCTTTGCTACGACTCCTGAGGAGAGGAAGGCCGGCTTTCCGTGAGTCGAGTCAGCGTCACGATGCAACCAACGCCGCCGATCGCTTCCGGAAACCGCCGGTATCCGATACTTGCAACGTGATCAGAGACGCCCAAAGGACTCTCATAATTCAACTTCACCAACACGACGAAGGAGACTGAGACAATGCCGGCCATCACACCTGACAACGCAACCGCGGGTGAGCACCCGGTAGCCGGAGAAGAGATCCTCGGTCTTCACCCCGAAGAGCCAAAATAAGTGCCAGAGGTTTCAAGAGCCCAGGCGCCGGGCTCAGTGCAGGATGCGTATTGGTATGAGAACGGGCGATGGCAACGGTTTGAGTTGGCCCCTACTGGCAGTGCCTCTACCACCGGTGGCATCACGGCTGTTTCCCGCATCGCGAACAGCATGGGAGGTGTGGTGGGCAGGTGCCAGCGGCTCAGTGCAGAATGCCTACTGGTATGCCTAACCCGACGCATTTGCTGATTTCCGAAGCGCGGTTGCAGGACCGGCAGAAGGAGGTGGTGCCCACCCAGCGTCATCAGCCGGTCCATGGCACTCCCGCCCCCCTGGCGGACGGCTGCCAGAAGCTGCGTCACCTCTCCCGGGATCGGACCTTGCGCGCTCTGCGGCACCGTTTCTCCGCTTTCCTGTAAGTCCTTGATTTCAGCAGGTTACCTCACGCCCGACGCGATTTCAACCCGCCGCGCCGCGGCGGGGTGTCCGCTTTCTCCACTGCTTCCCGTTCATCCAGGTGAAGGGGATGACCGGATTCCTGAAAGGAGGAGATGGCGAATCCAGCCGTGGAAGGCGTGCGGTCCCGCCGCTCACCGCGACAATCACGTTAGGCGACTTCCCAAATTTCGTGACACTCGTTACAAAACCGCTCATCGCGACGGAATCGCGATAAAACAAACAAAAATAGAAAGGCACATATATGGGACCCTTTTTACAAGTTGCAGGTCAGTGGCAGATTGTTCAAACCAATAGTTTTAGGGTAACAGTCATAGTCGATCAGGATGAAGATCGCCTTAGCGCCTTCGCGTCTCACTCCAATGGCACAGTGACGAGCACCGAAGCCACAGGTTTCGTTCAAGGGGGGCATTTTGATCTGACCATTGTTTGGAACAATGGTACCAAGGGCCGCTACAGAGCAGATTTAACACCGTTTATTGGTCAGGATCTCAGTGTTCCCGGCTTTCTGAAAGGCAACACCCAGGACTTAAACCACACTGACAGCACGGCGGGTTGGTTTAGTGAGGGGCGGAGTTTCCAGGTCGCGTAGTAGTTGAAATCTAATTTCGAGCGGACGCCTACCGAAGAGAGATCACTGCCGCGCGCAGCCGCGCAGTAATCCTCGCCAGGAGCTGCCA
>QHVW01000101.1 GCA_003223675.1 Acidobacteriota bacterium | reverse complement strand
CCGAGCCCCAGCGGGCGGCGGCGATCGGCCCATACCAGCGCTCCCAGGCCGCGCGGCGCCCCTCGGCCAGCCGTCCGCCGATGCCGGTGACTCTCACCTCTTTTCCAGGCGCGGCCGTGGTGGCCAGGGTGAAGAGATGCCGCGCGAGCCGGGCCGACTGCGCGCCGCTCTCATAGGCGGCGCGCTCGACCGCGGGCCGCCAGGTGGAGGTGAGCACGGTGGGCAGCGCGAAGACGGCGAGCAGGGCGAGCGCCGGATGGATGGAGACCAGCAGGGCGAACGTCACGCCCAGCCGCAGCAGCCAGCCGCAGGTGGAGAAAACCGACATGTACATGTGATCGAGCACGAACACCTGATCGCGCAGCACCGCGAGGCGGTCGAGATATTCGGGGCGCTCCTGGTGGGCGATGGTGGCCACCGACGCCTGCAGCCGGGCCACGTGGGCTTCGAGCGCGATCGTCACCTTGTCGCGGAAGCGGCGCTGCACGCGGGTGCTGACGGTGCGCAGCAGCCAGGTGGCCACACGGAGACGCCGAGAGCGATGGCGGCGAAGCGCACGCGCCCGGCATCGTGGCCGAGCACGCCCTCCCCCAGCAGCTTGAGCCACCAGGCGATCAACGCGTCCGGCAGCGCCGCCAGCAACGCCAGCACGAACGCCGCCAGCATGAGGCCGGGCTCGTGGCGGTAGCCGAGCTTGCACAGCCGCCACATGGACGGCAGCGCGGGCGGCAGGCCGTCGCCGCGGCGCCAGCCGTCACGAGAGGACGTCATAGGCGACCCCCTCCTCGTCCTCGGCGGCCGTGAAGCGCTGGGCCTGGAGATCGAACATTGTGCGGTAGCGGCCGCCGAGCGTCATCAGCTCGTCATGGGTGCCGAGCTCGATCACCTTGCCGTGCTCCAGCACGCAGATGCGGTCGGCGTGGCGGACCGTCGAGAAGCGGTGCGAGATGAGGATGGTCGTGCACTGCCGGGTGGCGGCGAGGATGCGGTCGAAGATCTCGGCCTCGCCGCGCACGTCGAGCTGCGCCGTGGGCTCGTCGAGCAGCACCACGCCCGCGCCCAGCCGCACCGCGCACAGCGCGCGGGCGAGGGCGACGCGCTGCCACTGCCCGCCCGACAGGTCGGTCCCTCCCTCGTAGCCGCGGGCCAGCACGGTGTCGAGGCTCGCGAGGTGGGCGGCGCCGGCCTCCTCCAGCGCGGCGCGGACGGCGTCGTCCGGGGCGGCTTGCGAAACCTTTTTCGGCGCCACGTTGTCGCGCAGCGGCAGCTCGAAGCGGATGAAGTCCTGGAAGACGGCGGTGACGCGCTCCCGCCACGACTCGAGAGCGAAATCGCGCAGGTCGGTCCCGTCGATCTCGATCGCTCCGGCCTGCGGATCGTAGAGCCGGCACAGGAGCTTGGCGAGCGTGGTCTTGCCGGCGCCGTTCTGGCCCACGATGGCCAGCGACGATCCGGCGGGAATGGTCAGGTCAAAACCTTGCAATACCGGGGCGGAGCCGCCGGAGGGGTACGCGAACGTGACGTCGCGGAAGCGGATCTCGCGGGCCGGCTTGCCCGCGGCCTCGTGGGTGCCCGAGGGGAGCGCACCGCCGGCCGCCATGGGGGACTCCAGGCGCAGCACGGCGGCCACCGGCGCCGAGGAGCCGTCGAGCGCCCAGTTGAGCCCGCCGAAGGCGATCATCGAGGCGCCCACCGCGCTCTGCGCATAGATCACCAGCGCGCCGAGCGCGATCTCCCCCGCGGATGCGGCGCCGGCGAGCGACCAGAAGACCAGGACGTTGGCGCCGATCACCAGCAGCAGGCTCCACAGCAAGGGTTTTTCGCGCAGGCGCGTGGCCTCGTATTGCAGCTTGTGGAGCTGGGTGCGGCGGCGGACGAAGCGGTCGAGGACCCAGCCGGCGAGGCCGAACAGGCGGAGCTCCTTGGCGGCAGGCGGATCGACGGCGAGCCGGTAGGCGTACTCGGCGTCGCGCTGCGCCGCCCGCACCGTCTCGGTGTTGCGGTCGTGCCAGACCGAGCTCTCGCGCAGCAGCCAGTGGGTGGCCAGCCACGCGCCGCCGAGCGCGAGGGCCGCCCACCACCGGTACGCCGCGAGCACCGCGGTGAACGCCAGGCCGGAGATCATCTCGACCAGGCTCCCGGCGATAAAGTCCATCGAGATCGAGAGCGGCGGCCCGGTCATCCCGAGGTCGAAATCGCGCGCCACCGTGAGGTCGCTGGTGAGCTTGGGATCTTCGAGATGACCCATGCCGGGCGGCTGGACACAGGCCGCGGTCAGGCGGTCGTAGAGCCAGGCCGCCGTGCGGTCGCCGAGGTTGGCGCTCACCGCCTGATGGATCGGCGCCAGCACCTGGAGCAGCACGAACACGATGCCGGCGAAGGTGAGCGGCGCCGCCAGCCCGCCGCCCCGCTGCACGGCGGCCACCAGCACGCCCATGGCGATGCCGAACAGGGCCGGCAGGAGGCCCCGCAACACGAGCGCCACCCACCAGACGCCGGCCAGCGCGGGGTCCGCCTTCGCCAGGGCGGCGAAGAGCTTCCATTCTTTGCGTTCCCGGAGGCGTTGCATGGTGGACGAGCCTTGACACTAACTCCGCAACGGGACCAGAGCGCGCAACCGGGCCTCGCGCAGGTACAGACCGCCCCAGACCAGCGCGCCGACGAAGACCGGAAACAGGATCGCGAACCAGCTCCCCTGGGCGCGCACATGGGTCGCGACCGCGCCGCCGAGATAGCCGGTCAGCAGGATCGCCCCCAGGACGGCGGTGCGCGGGATGACGTAGAGGAGCGTCGAGGCGAGCAGAACGACTCCCAGGCTGAAGATCACGCTCGCCGGATACCCGAGCTTGACCATGGCCTCCACCACCGGCGCCGGCTGAACGAGCTTCGCGCCGCCGTCGAACAGCAGGAACAGCACCGGCAGGGCGCTCACGATCCGTCCGGCCCAGAGCATCTTGTTCGAGACGGGAGCCGCTTGGGGGCTCGGTTGCATGCCCGGATCTCCTCCCGTAGGCCCGCGCAGCTTATCAGCGATCCGGGGGGCCATCACTCCTGGAGGATGTCGTCCGCCGTGGCGGCCAGGGCTGCCCGGTCCAGCCAACGGTCCAGCCGGTCGAGATCGGCACAGCTTAGGATCTCCTGTCTCTGATCCGGGCTCACAGCAATGCCGCGCTTCTCCAAGAACCTGAGAATGGACGTGGCAATCCCCTCCACTCTCCCCTTCTCACGTCTCGCCGCATCTTCCAGTCTGCGGAGCTCCGGATTGTCCTTGGCCGCCAGCGCCTGGATTACCGCGTCGTCTGCCGCCGCCGCGTCCAGCAGAGCCGCGACGGCAAGCGGTTTCGCCAGGCAGGAATCCTCGATCGAGGAGGCAGGACCCAAGGGCCGCCAACTCCCCTGCCCCTCGGGAGACCACTCACAGACCTGGCGGCTCTTGAGGAAGATCGCAAAGATCCGGCGCACGCCCCGCCGGTGCATCCGCGGCACCTTCTCCGAGACGTTCTGCTCTCTCTGCACGGAGACCACCTCGAACGCGAGATCCTCCAGATGACGCCTGCCCGTCTGCGGATCGACGCCCTCTCGGCGCACACACGCGTCGCTGGCGAAATCCGACTTCTGGTCGAAACGGGTCAGCAGGTCCACCGCCGAGACATAGCCGGGAGCGACATGAGCGTGCAGGACGTATTGGAGCCGGTCGTGCTGATCGGCATGCGGCGCCTCGGCCGGAAACGCCACCACCCGCCGGCCGTCGATGATCTCGTCGCGGGTGACCTCGGGCTCGACCAGGTGCTCGTCGACCGGCGGAAAGGGTCCCAGGCCCGGTAGGTGCAGAGATCTGCCCGAGGCGCCGGGTGCTTTGAGGCTATAGCCTGGACGCTCCTCACTCATATCGACATGATAGCAGGTATCGGTCTATCGGCGAAATCGTCCTGGATAGCGATACTTCTTTCCGATTCCCGGGTTGCTGGGCGAGGCCGGAGCGCTCCCTTACCGTCCCCAGACCGTCCGCAGGCCGTAGAGGAGGACCAGCACGGCGAAGGCGCCGCAGAGGAGCCCCCAGAGCCAGTATGGCAGGAAGAGAGCCCACTGCATCTGCATCACGTCGGAAGGGTAGACGCCGGTCGGGTTGTCGGCGGTCCGTTTGAAGAGGTAGTCCGCGCGCGAGAAGACGCTCAGGGCGAGCTGGACCCCCAGGAAGAGGACCACCCACTGGGCGGTCTCCGGCGAGCAGCGGGCCGCGGCGAACAGGCATGCCGCGGCGACCACACCGGCGAAGAGGAAGCCGAACAGATTGCGCATCACCAGGATCTCGACGGCCACCAGGAGGAGCCCCACCCCGATCAGGCACCAGCGGGCTCCCTGACCGGTCTTGCCCAGTGTGAAGCAGAGGGCCGCCGCCACGGAGGGGCCCACCAGACCGCCGGCCAGGGTCAAGGCCTGCCGGATCCTCCCGAAGCCGGCGAGGTCGAGGTGGGCGACCCCGGCGCCGTTGGCCCACATCTCGAGGCGCTCAAACCTGCCGCCGAGCAGCAGCGCCGTGAGCCCGTGCCCGAGCTCATGGGCCAGCGTCGACAGCAGGAGGAGCGGCCGCGCGAG
>QHVW01000100.1 GCA_003223675.1 Acidobacteriota bacterium | reverse complement strand
CGAGACGACGCCCGAGTCCGCCGGGCTCTGGGCGATCAGCCAGGGGTTCACCGAGGTCGCCGGCGACGATCCCGAGATCGTCGAGCGGGCGTCGTTCCTCTATGATTCCCTCTATGCCCATCTGCGCCAGCGCATTGGCGACCCATCCAGGAGAAAGTGATTATGAAACGGAACACCCTGACCCTGGTTCTCGCTGCCCTGACTGCGCTATCTCTCCAAGCCCAGGAGGCCCCCGATCCCCTCTGGAAGAGCGTCGACGGCGTGTTTGGCGTCGCGGGCAAGGACCTCCCCGGCGGCACCCACCGTTTCGGCTGGCCGCGGCGGGACCTGCACGTCCAGGTCGGCGACGTGCCGGTCCAGCCGGCGCTGGCGCTCGGCTCCTGGGGAGCGTTCCTCAAGGAGGGCGGCGACAAGGCGATGGCCATGGGGGACCTCGTCCTCCTGGAGCCGGAGCTGACGCCCGTCCTGACCACCCTGGAGGCGGGAGGTATCGAGATCTCCGCCATCCACAACCACCTGGTCGGCGAGTCTCCCCACGTCATCTATCTCCACTTCTCGGGGCACGGCAACGCCACCGCCCTGGCCAGGACGCTCAAGGAGGCCCTGGGCAAGACCGGGACGCCGATGACGCCGGCGCCGCCGGCCAAGGCCTCTCCGGCCGACGAGCAGGCGTTCAAGACCGTCCAGCAGGTGCTCGGCAGGAACGGGACCCTGGCGGGAACGGTCCTGCAGATCGGCGTGCCGCGGGCGGAGCGGATCGAGGAGAAGGGCATGGAGATCCCCGCCTCGATGGGCATGGCGACCGCGCTCAATTTCGAGCGCGTGGGAGACCGCGTCGCCACCACCGGTGATTTCGTGCTCGTGGCCTCCGAGGTCAACCCCGTGATCCGCGAGCTCCGCGCCCACGGCATCGCGGTGACGGCCCTGCACTCCCACATGCTCGAAGAGACGCCCCGTCTCTTCTTCATGCACTTCTGGGGAGTCGACACCCCGGAGAAGATCGCCGGCGGGCTCAAGGCGGCGCTGGCCAAGGTCAATACGAAGCCCTAGCGCCGGTCATCCCGTTTTCTTGCCGCGCAGCGCGTTGTACTCGCGCTCGAACCCTGGCAGGATCGCCTTCACGAAGGCGTTCGAGACCAGGTTCACGATCACGTCCCAGGTGCTGGTGTGGGGCTGCGAGATCGGCCCCGAGATGTCGGCCACGGTGGCCACCTGCTCGCGGGGGTGGTTCTCCAGGAGGTGGGCGACGCCGCCCACGACCTTCTCGTAGAGCTTCTTCAGCGGCGGCTTGTCCTGGTCCTGCTGCGGATCGTAGACCTGGACGTCCTTGAACAGCGGCTTGACGTAGCCGTCGATGCGGCCGTTGTGGACGGTCACCTCGGAGTAGACGGAGAAGGTCCCCTTCGCCACGTCGAGCTTGCCGTAGGCGCGCAGGAGCTCGTTGATCGACGGCAGGCTCGCCCCCTCGACCGCTACCTTGAGGTTGAAGTCCGGTCCCTGGGCGGGATTGCGGAAGGCCGCGGCGCCGTGCACCGAGCCGCCGCCGTTGAAGTTGCTGGTGAGGGTCGCCTTGGCCGGACCCTCCCGGAAGCCGCTGGAGACGTTGGTGACGTCCAGGTTCGCGTGCCCCAAGTAGACCCGGAGGCGGCGGTCCTTGGCCGGAGTGATCAGGCCGAGGTTGCCGTCCACCACGCGCAGGCGCTCGATCTCGACCTGCATGGTGGGCTCGGGGTTCTTCGCCGCCCGCACCACCGCCTTGCCGCGCTCCTTCTCGGCCGGCGCCGTGGCCGTGGTGTGGGTGTAGTCGAGGTGGAGCCCCCGCACGGTCACGTCGGCGATGCGCGCCTCCCGGTGCTTGGGCCCGTACTCGACCTCGCCCTGCGAGGAGAGGGCGCCGCCCGAGACCGTCAGGTTGGCCCGCTGGACGATCGGCCGCAGGCGGCTGAGCGGCACGTTCTCCACCTTGTAGAGCACATGGACGCCGGGATAGGGCTCGGCCAGGAAGTCGGCGTTGCCGTTCACGAAGGCGCGGCCGGTGTCGAAGACGACCCCATCGGTCTGGATGGTCGACGGATAGACCCGCTCGCGCGAGTGGATGTTGCGGATGTTCGACGCCGTCGCGTTCCAGCGGGAGACGTGGAGCGGCTTCGTGGGGTCGGTGTCGATGTAGACGAGATCCCCCTCCCGCACCTGGATCTGGTTGAACTTGAGCGGATAGATCGACTCGAAGGCCTGCTGCCACCCGCGGTCCTTCAGCTTCACCGGGTCCTTGGCCTCCTGCTGGAGCTGCGGCAGGTCGATGTGGACGCGCGGGCGATCGAACACCGCGTCGGCCACCAGGTGCCCGCTCAGGACCTCCTTCCACTCGACGCTGGCCTTCAGGCGTGGAATGTCCGCCACCGGCGGATTGGGGTTGGCGTTCTGCCGGATGACGGCGTCCCGCAGCGTCAGCGACAGCCCCAGGGGGCTCACGTGGGCATGTCCCAGGCTGACCGTGTAGCCGTGCAGCCGCTGGTTGATCTTGGTCTCCAGGGTGCGGCGGAGGTATTCGTCGAAGGAGTGGGCGACGAGGGCGATGACCAGGACCACGGCCGCGGCCAGGATCACCCAGAGGAGGCCGCGCCGTCCCAGGGGCGCGCGGGGCTGTCTCGTCGTCTCCTCCGGCCGCCGCGGCGGCTCCGGCTCGACCGGCTCATGCCGTTCCCGGGGCTCTGCATAGGCTCGATTCAACATGCTTCCTCAGATGCCCCCCATACGGGCGACGCATCCGAAAGGGCACTTAAGCAAGGGGGGTGCCAGAAGGGCTGACGCACCCTGATGCTCCCATGGCGCATTCCTGAGAGACAATGTAGGCAACGATCCGTCGAAAGGGACTGCACCATGAAGACCTCGCGGAGGGCGGCTCTCCTGGCCTCGCTTCTCGCCTGCCTCGGCCCGGCCATGGCGGCGCCGGCCGGCACGGCCCATCTGCTGCTGGACGTCAATTCCGGGCCGTCGGACGGACACGATCGCCATACCGGCTATCTGCCCCCCGCGCAATTCGCCACCGTGCAGGGGCGCGCGATTTTCCTCGTCGGTTCCTATGAAGACGGGGCCGCGTATGGCCCCGCTCCCGGTCCGCAGGAGACGCTCTGGAGGAGCGACGGCACGCCGGCGGGGACGGAGCTCCTGGCGGCCTTCTGCACGGCCGACTACGAGGGCTGCGACCAGAGGGGGCGGCTGCTGGGGCAGGCGAATGGCGTGGAATTCGTCGCCGTCCCCGAGAATGGCTTCAGGAACGACGACCGCATGGAGCTCTGGCGCACGGACGGCACCCGGGAAGGGACCTACCGGCTGCCCGCCGAGATCTGTGTGACCTATCCCTACAACGAGAACGGGGCGGGCGAGACGATCGCCGGAGGCATCCTCTATTTCGCGGGGCGCGACGCCGTCCTGGGGTGCAGGCCCTGGCGGAGCGACGGCACCGCGGCCGGCACGGAGCGCCTGGAGAGCCGGCGGCCGGAGGACGCCGACCGCTCGCCCTATGACTTCGCCACGTTGGGCGACAAGGCCTTCTTCGCGACGTCCAGCGGTCTCTGGACGGTGGATTCCCGGGCCGGCGCCGTGAGGCTCCTGCGCGGCCTCCCGGGGGTCCGCCTGATCACCTCCGCGGGCTCCCGGCTCTTCTTCCTCTCCGCCATGGGGGAGGGGGAGGCCCTGTGGGTCAGCGACGGCGAGATCGGCGGCGACACCCGGCAGTTGCGGGCCCTGCCGGAGGACCTCTGCCGGGATTGCGATCCCCCCATCCAGTTTCTGAAGCCGCTGGCCGGCGGCGTGGTCTTCCTCGTCGCGGACCCCGGGCACAACTTCGACTCCCGGCTCTGGCGCAGCGACGGGACGGAGCGGGGCACCTACCCGGTCGTGGGCGCACCCTATCCGGGCCACTTCGGCGACGGATATTTCGTGCCGGAGATCTTCGCCGAAGCGGGCTCCCGGGTGCTCTTCTCCGCCGCCGGGAAAAAAGGGGGGAAGGAGCTCTGGACGGCCGCGCTGCCTCCGGTCACGGCGGCTCCGCTGGCCGGTTGCCCCGCGGGTTGTCCCATTGTGACGTCCCGCCTCCGGCCGCTGCCCGGCGGCAAGGTGGTCTTCACCGGCCGCGACTCCAGGCTTACGGAGGCCCTCTGGGTGAGCGACGGCACGGCGAAGGGGACGCTCCCGTTGAGCTACCCCTGCCAGGGGCCCTGTGATTCATCGGCCTCCCTGACCCTGGGGAGCGCCGCCTATTTCAGCATCGAAGATGCCGCCGGTCCCGCCCTCTGGCGGACCGACGGCACGCGCGAGGGCACCGTCCTCCTCGCCCGGGTGGCCCTGCCGTTCCATCCCGGGGGGACTCTCCTGGGAGACCAAGTCCTCCTGGGGGTCTCCAACGGCGTGCGGATCTCGGAGCTCTGGGCCACGGACGGCTCGCCCGCCGGGACGCGGCGCGTCCGCACCTTCGCCCGAGCCGCGGCCTCCTCCAATCCTGCTTTCTTCCCCTTCGGCGACGGCGTGCTCTTCACCGCCACGCAGGACGAATCGGCCTTCGGCTGGTGGCGGAGCGATGGGACCTCGACCC
Organism: Acidobacteriota bacterium; assembly: GCA_003223675.1. GTDB lineage: Bacteria > Acidobacteriota > Thermoanaerobaculia > Multivoradales > UBA5704 > DATARR01. The sequence continues at coordinate 1,191 of QHVW01000100.1, read as the reverse complement.
GAAGGCTCACGAGCTTCTGTCCCACATGCTTCTCCTCGACTCAACCGGTGACCGCCGGAGGGCTCGTCTTCACCCTGGTGGGCAGGCTTGAGGATCCCGGCATCAACGCTCCCCATCTCTTCCGGACCGACGGCACACGAGAGGGCACCCGGGAGGTCCTCGCGCTCGATGCCGATTCATTCGCCCAAAGCCTGTTCGCGTTCGGGGAAAAAGTCTTCTTCGTGCGCTGCGGTCCGGACGATGTGGAGCCGGAGTCGAGCTTCCGCCGGTGCGATCTCTGGCCGAGCGACGGCACCTCCGCGGGGACGGGGCCGCCCATCGCTCTGCCGATCACGACCGGAGTTTCTCCTCCAGTCGTGGTGGGCGGAAGCTTCTACTTCACCCTGTTCACCAGGGATGGCTTTCTCATTTACCAGAGCGACGGCACGCCGGCCGGCACGCGGCGGATCGCCAGCACCGGCCACTCGACCCCTCAGGAGATCGTCGCAGCCGGCGGGAACGTTTTCGTGGCGGTCGAGGGGGCCCTCGGCTTTCTGGACGCTGCGGCGCCGGGCGGGGTGAGCTTCTTGCCCGGCATCTATTCTGTGACCGGACTGACGGAGCTCGGCGGACGGCTCCTCCTCTTCGGCTCTGACGGGTTGGATCCCGGCCGGGCCGGGCTCTGGAGCACCGACGGCACCCTGGAGGGGACCCGGTTCCTGGCGCCGGTCCTGCCCGAGGCGCTGACCCCCTACCCCTTCCTCGGCCCGCCGGAATGGGCCCGCCTCGGCTCCCGCCTGATCTTCCGCGGCTGGGACCCCGAGCGCGGCTTCGAGCTGTGGGCCACCGACGGCACCGCCGAGGGGACGGTGCTGCTCAAGGACATCGCTCCCGGCCAGACGTCGTCCTTCCCCGACTCCCTGGTCCGGGTGGGAGATCAGGTCTGGCTCACCGCCGACGACGGCGACCACGGCCGGGAGCTGTGGGTGACCGACGGCACGCCGGACGGGACGCGCCTGGCCGTGGAGCTGGCGCCGGGTCCTTTCTCGCTCGAGCCCGGCAGCCTCACCCTGGGCGGCGGGAGCCTCTTCTTCTCGGCCGACTCCCTCTTCAACGGCCGCGAGCCCTGGGTGCTGCCGTTGCAGTAGACTCCCCGGCGTCCTCGACCGCGGGAGACAACGCGCATGGAAGACCGTCCGAGCCCGGGGTTCG
>QHVW01000099.1 GCA_003223675.1 Acidobacteriota bacterium | reverse complement strand
AGCAGCGATTTGCGGTTCATTGACTTCCAGGATTTACCGCAAGGGTGGGGACCAATCAGAGACAGCCTTCAGACGCTTCAGAAGGAGACCGGGAGGGAAGTATCAACGCGAGCTATCGCCAAGTTCAACGACATTCTAACGGAGAGCGCGAAGCTCGGGGGCACCCCACGTCTCCTCTGCCCGCGTATCAGCCCGACGAATCTCCTCTACTACGAATCTCCGGCCGGAGTCTCTGCGTCGCCTTGGCCCCCATCTGGGGTAGGAGGAGAGAAGGGATATCATCAGAAGCTGGCGTCCATGTTGGTTGCGGAGGCCTGCAGAGACGACGAGCTCACCCAGGTGCTGTTGCGGGAGCTGGCCGGGGAGTCGGTTCCACGCCGGCGTCTGCTGGCTGTGGAAATTGCACGCGAGATGAATCGACAGGCTGAGCGATGCTCAGCCTTCCATCTGCTTTCGAAAGAGCAGCAAGAGATGATCGAGAGGATTGCTAAAGAAGAGGATCCGCTGCATACGGGGAGCTAATTGGAGACCTGTTTATGGCTCTCGGCTGAACCCGTTTCGAGGCCGATAAACCAGTCGAACGCCAGAATAAGCCCCGCGATAGTCCACGAAGCTACATGGGAAAAACCCTTGGCAATACCCCATTGCCAGGGATGATATACCCAAATAGGGTCGGCCATGTCGTTATAGAGTGCCGCGGCAAGCCCGATCAATACGATAAAGATAACCCGCGGGCGGTAGGACTCTATTGCCGAGCGGGATTTCCTAAGTATCCATCCAATGAGGAGCGCTACCAGAAAAGTCTGGCCGATTCTAATTAGAGACCATTTCTTTTTCAAGAAGATGTCTGCCGGGCTGAGGACATGCAGAGTTGCCACTGGGCCCGTCTCGAAAAGCTCCTCGATGGTCTCATCGTCGTCGCTGGAATCTGGGATCGTATAAGTCCCGGATTCTGGGAAGTGAGCCTGTAGGAATCGGATGAACACCTTTTGGTCGTGTACAGGGCTTACGACTTTGTAGGCGATCAATTCTCGGCACACCCAGCCGCACAGATAAATCGCACCTGTCGCCAGCGCGGCACCTAAGGTGAGCCGCCAGAGGGCGGCCAACGCTTTCCAAGTCATTGGATTCACGCAGATCTCCTTATGAGGTCGCCTCGTCGAAGCTCCGATACGCCTAGTTTTCCAAAAGAGTATACAGCGAGAAGACTCTGAATGCTACAGTCTCGCTACTTTTCCCCCAAGGCCCATTAACCCACAAGCTACCCCTGACGAGATGAAGGCGGGACTACGTCGTTGGTCCTACACTGCCGTCGCTGACACGTCAGCGGTATCATCCGGCGCGATGGTGATCCTGATCAACGGGGCCTTCGGGATCGGCAAGACCACGGTCGCCCGGCTGTTGTCGCAACGCATCCCCGGCAGTGCGGTCTTCGATCCGGAGCGCATCGGCTTCGTGCTGCAGCGGCTGCGGAAAATTTCGGGCCGGCCGGTCGAGGACTTCCAGGACCTGCGGTCGTGGCGGCGGCTTTCGGTTCTGGGCGTCCGGGCGGCCGCGGCGCTCCGGCCGCACGTCATCGTGCCCATGGCGTTCTCCGACCTGTCATATCTCCAGGAGATTCGCGACGGCATCGCGCGGTTCGAGCCGCGCGTCCATTGCTTCTGCCTGGTCGCTCCGCTTCCCGTCGTGCGGGAACGGCTAAGCCGCAGGAAAGGCTGGAGCGGGGCTGGCGACATGGAGTGGCAGTACCGCCGTGCCGCCGAATGCTGCTCGGCGCATGAAGGGGCCGGCTTCGGGGAGCTGGTCCCGGCCGGAGACCGGACGGCCGGACAGGTGGCGGACGATCTGCTGGAACGTCTGAAGGAAGAGCAAACGTAGGATTGCAGACGGAGAAGTGGATTCACCGGAACCCCTGGTGATATCTTGGACGCACTGTAGTTTCTAACTATTAAGCGTCTATCTGAAGTCCTCCCCACACTGAGCCCCCGAAGTCCTCGACCGGTCCTGGGAGGATTTCAGATAGACGCAGGTTGAACGAAGCCGCGGGCGAGTCCGGGGCGGTCCTATGGAGATTCAATCCTCCGCAGGCCTCTTCGCGCGACGCCCTGCCGACCTCTACACCCACCCCGGGAGCCACCGTGAGGCTTCAGAGGACCGTCTGGCGAAGAGATCTGACGCATGTCCGGGCTCCTAGACCGCGATTTCGTGGAGACGATTATACCGTAGAGACCCGGCAAGGTACACAAGGTCCTCGCTCCACGGCTGAGCAGATAAACATGGCAATTGAGCTATGAGTGGCAAGATCATCGCGGTGGAGCTCTCGGGGACTGAGCGGGCTTCAGCTCCCCGATCCAATGCAAGGCGTTTTGTCCGCAGACCTCGCATCTCATCGGGTCCACGCCGGTGAGGCTCTGGAGCAGCGACTGCCAGTCGGACCTCGTCAGCTTCGGCGGCGCGGGAGGGCCGGGAAGAACCTCGCGGCACAGAGCCAAGGCCTTCTCCCGGTGGCGGTTGGCCAGCAGGCCGTAGTAGCGGATCCGCACGAAACGCTCCGGCAGCACGTGCAGGAGGAAGCGGCGCAGAAACTCCTCGCCCGAGAGCGTCATCTCCCGGAGCCGCTGCCCCTGCGTATAGTCTTTCCAGGTGAAGGTCACCTCCTCGCCCTCCAGCCGGACCAGGCGCTGGTTGGAGATCGCCACGCGGTGGGTGTAGCGGGCCAGATAGGCGAGCACCTGCTCGGGACTGCCAAATGGCGGCTTGCAGTAGACCACCCAGGACTTGCGGTACAGCCGGCCCAGGACCGGCAGGGGGGAGGAGGGCAACTCTCCGCTCTCGACGGCCGCCTTGATCGCCGCGAGGACTTTACCCCGGAAGAGCTTCTTGAGCACCGGCACCGGGAGAAAGAAGTCCGGCCGGCTGCCGACCCACCAGTCGCCGTCGATCGAGAGTCCGCCGCCGGGCACGATGCAGTGCAGATGGGGATGGAGGGTCAGCTTCTGGCCCCAGGTGTGGAGCACGGCCAGGACGCCGATGCGAGCGCCCAGGTGCTTGGGATCGGCGGCGATCTCCAGCAAGGTCTCCGAGGCACACTGGAACAACACGCTATACAGCAGCCGCGGATGACTCAAGGCCAGAGGATTGAGCTCTTCCGGCAGAGTGAAGACCACATGGAAGTAGGGCACCGGCAGCAGCTCGGCGCAGCGCTCTTGCAACCAGCGCTCTTTCTCCAGGCTCTGGCATTTCGGGCAGTGGCGGTTGCGGCAAGAGTTGTAAACAATCTTGCGCGCTCCGCACTCGGCACACTCATAGGTGTGCCCGCCCAGAGCGGCGGTCCGGCACGTCTCGATGGCTCCCAAGGTCCGCAGGTGGGCACGGCTGAGCTTGCCGTGATTCTTCTCACGGAAAGCCGGCCCGAACCGACGGACGATGTCAGCCACCTCCAGTCCATTGGAGGGGGCCATGCTGCGGCCCGGCTATTTCCGTGAGCTTTTCGCGCTGGTGTCCAGCCAATCGAGCGGACTGACCACTTCGGTCAGCATCCGCCGGCTGACGTGGGTATAGATCATGGTGGTTCCGATATTGCGATGCCCAAGCAGTTCCTGGATATAGCGCAAATTTGTGCCCCGGTCGAGCAAGTGAGTGGCAAAGCTGTGCCGCAGCATGTGGGGCGTGACCCGCGAACGGATTCCAGCGGCTGAAGCCGCCTGCTTGATGAGCCGTTGCACGGAGCGAGGATGGATCGGTTCGGCCTTGGTATGACCGTAGAACAGCCACTCCTCGGGCCGATACTCTCGAAAGTAGTCTCTGAGAGCGTCAAGAAGAGCAGACGACAGCATGACGAAGCGCTCTTTGCCGCCTTTCCCGGCTCGGATGCGAATTCTCATGCCAGCACTATCGATGTCCGCTGGTCGGAGTTGAATCGCCTCCTGCAATCGCAGGCCCCCAGAATAAAGAGTCATGAGAATCACTCGATGCTTCAGGTTGGGCTCCGCTTCCAGCAACGCGGCAACCTCCTTCTCACTCAGGGTTTGAGGCAGGTGCCGCTTTCTCTTTTGGTAGGGCAGATCGTCGAGGCTAAAAGAACGCTGGAGCACCTTGCAATAGAAGAACCGCAGAGCGCAGACAGTCTGGATCACCGACGACCGTCCCAGCTTCTTCTCTTCGATCAGGTGGAGAACGTAGGCTCGTGCTTCTGGGATTCCCATCTGCTCGGCAGGACGCCGATAAAACCTAACAAAATTGTGAACGGCTCGAAGGTAGCAGTGTCTCGTCCGCGGACTCAGGCCCCGTAGCTTCAATTCCTTCTCCATCCGATCGCGCATCTCTCCCATGACCGTGTCTCCTTTCGGGAAGTTAGGCCCGAAAGAGTACCCGGATGGGAGCAATTCTGCTTTGGATAGAGTATAGTAAGGATTATTACGGAGAGAACTACCGCGGAGCGGTTTTGTTCAACCGTTCTTTATCCGACTCGACAGCCCCCACAAGATCAAGGACATGGTCCCCGAGATCGCGGAGCTGATCCAGGGGGGGCGGGTCCGCCTTGTAGGCCAAGACCAGCGACGGGGGACCGATGGAGCCAGATCAATCTCCATCAATCCACTGCCTGCAGATGCCGGGCTCCGCCGCGAGCGTGAGGCCCGGCTCTCCGAGATCCGAGAATACGTGGAGCAGCTACGTTCCCGTTCCTCCGAATCATGACGGAGGGTCGCCGCAGGATCCCACGGGAGCATTTCGGCTCTGGCAAGCTCACGATAAATCCGGCGAAAGCCGTCTTCATCAACTGTCCCTACGACGCGGAATTCGCCGAGACTTTCGAAGCGATCTTCTTCGCCATCGTCTGCTGCGGCTTCACGCCTCGGAGCGCACTGGAGTCCGGAACGGTCGCCGAATGGCGCATGCGGCGTATCGTTGACGCGATTTTCTCTTCGAAGTATTCCATTCACGATCTGTCGCGGTGCCGGGGAGAAGGCAGCGAGATGCTAGCCCGGTTCAACATGCCCCTGGAGCTCGGGATCGCGATGGCCCGGCGGTTCATAAAGAGCCGGCCGAATCAGCGCCACGACTGGCTGGTGCTGGTCCCGGACGGTCACGGTTATCTGAAATTCGTCTCCGACCTCGCAGGCTTCGATCCGGT
>QHVW01000098.1 GCA_003223675.1 Acidobacteriota bacterium | reverse complement strand
GAGGAGCAGCAGAAGAAGGAGAAGCTGGCGGCGGCCCGGAAGGCGGCGGAGACGGAGAAGGAGCGCGCCGCCCTCAAGGCCCGCGAGGAGCGGCTCGCCCGCGAGGAGGCCGAGGCGAGCCGCCGGGAGGCGCAGATCGCCGCCCGGGAGAAGGAGGAGCAGGAGAAGGACCGCCGGGCCAAGGAGGCCGCGGCCCGCGAGGAGGCGCGCCTCCAGCGGCTCCGCGAGCAGCGCAACGACGAGGACGCCGATCAGGTGGCCGTGCGGGACCGGCGGCACCGGAACGAGGACCGGAGCGACTCGGGGGACGAGCGGGAGACCGCCGGGCAGGACCTCTCGGGCTGGTGGGAGCTGACCAACACGATCGCCTCCACCAATTACGCGGCCTACCGGGGCCTGCGCCTGACCTACCGCCTGCAGATCGAGCAGGACGGCGACCGTCTCACCGGCCGGGGCCAGAAGTGGGCGGAGGAGGGCGCTCCCGTCTCGGCGGCCGCGCGGTCGCCGATCTCCGTTACGGGTAAGATCGAGGGGAACAAGGTCACCCTCCAACCTTCTGGAGCACGGCGGCCGATACGAGCGGCGGCTCGGTGGCGCGGCGGATGCGGTAGAGCCTTCACTCCCCGGCCATAATCATCTGAGCCAGATCGATCACCGACAACGGCGCGCACCCCTCCGCGTTGTTGTTGATCGTGCAGAGGAAGGGCCGCTCTCCCGCCAGGGCCCCGCGGGCGAGCTCGGCCACGGCCGCGCGGCCGGCGGGGTCGGGCGCGGCTAGGCGGTTGAACGGGGCGTAGCGGCGGCCCGCCTCCTCGTAGGTCATCCCCGGTCCCAGCAGCCAGCGGACGATCGTCATCGCTCCCCGCTCGGTCCTCGCGAGGCGGGCCTGCGTGCGTACGTCCGGCATGCGGGGGTGGACGTTGTGGCAGTGGCAGGCCCCCACGGCGGCCAGGGCATCGCCGTACTCGGCCGTGATCAGCTCGCGGTTGCGCAGCTCGACGGCGTAGACCGGCCCCAGCGGGAGAGCCGCCAGGAAGGCGTGGAGCCGCTCGGCGAAAGCGGCCGGGCTGCCGAGGCTCTGGGGGGCGAATTGGAAGAGGAGGGCTCCGGAGCCGATCCCGATCCCCTCAGCGAAAGGCGCGACCACCTGGTCCGTGGCGTATCGCGGATCGAGGAAGAGGGGGTTCTCCTGGCCGCGCTGGGCGCCGTAGCGGGCATGGTCCGGGAAGCGGGCCAGCGTGCAGGCCTCGTGCGCCTTCACCAGGAAGAGGAAATCCTCCGGCACCACCGCCCGGTACTCGGCCAGCTCCACGGCCTCCACCGGCGAGTAGTGGGTGCGGTCCACCCCCACGGCCCGGAGCAGCGGGTGCCGGGCGTAGGCCGCGAGCCCCTCCCGCGCCAGCTTCGAAGGGGTGTAGGTGCGGTCGTAGACGAGCCCCGCCCATCCCGGGAACGACCAGGTCGAGCCGCCGAGATGGATCTCCCGGGGGAGCGCCCGGCCGAACGCCTCGACCTCCTCGGATTGCTGTGCCGCTCCGACGGCCTTCCGGTCCGGCGCGGGCTCCGGCGCGAAGGCGAAGAGGGCGAGCTGGTCCCGGTCCTTGTGGCGCGCCATGGCATGCAGCTTATTACGGAAAGAGAAGACATGCCAAGGGGAGGTTGCGAAAAGCGGGCACCTCCTCAAGGAGCCGTCAGGAATTCCACCGTGGGTGGCAATCCCTCGTCCAGGGTGCGAGGGTGCCAGTCGAGCTCGGCTTGCGCCCGGGCGTCGCTGAAAGCCCAGTGCCTCTCCAGACTGTTGAGCTGCTCGTGCGAGAAGGGGGGGCGGCGGCCGGCCAGGCGGAAGAAGGGCGTCGAGAGGACCAGCCCGGCCCGCGCCAGCCCCACGGGGAAGCTGAGGCGCGGCGGCTTCACCCCTCCGAGCGCGCAGAGGCGGTCCACCAGGTTACGGAGAGTGGTGACGTCCCCTGCCAGCAGGTATCCCCGGCCGGGCGGTGCCTTCGCCATCACCTGGAGCATCCCGGAGACCACGTCGTCGATGTAGATCCAGGACATCCGGCGGTCCGCGCCCACCAGGAAGGGGAAGCGGCCGTGGAGGAAGCCGCGCAGGATCGCGTTCGCCCCCTCCCTTTTACCGGGCGGGCCATAGACCAGGCTCGGGTAGACGGTGTTGATCCGCAACCCCTTCTTGGCCCACTCCTGGATGGCCAGCTCGCCGGAGTGCTTGGTGGCGCTGTAGAAGGTGGGGAAAGGCGTCTGGAAGGGCGCCGTCTCGTCGGCGAGCGAGCCATCCGGCGGGCTGCCTCCGAAGTAGGCCATGGAGGAGACGGAGAGGAAGCGCCCGACGCCCAGCTTGTAGGCGAGCGAGGCGACGTTCTCGCTCCCCTGGACGTTCGCTTGCCGCATCGGCTCGGACGGGCCCCCCAGCTCGACGGTGGCGGCGGCGTGGATCACCCAATCGGCGCCGGACATCCCCTCCCGCATGGAGGCGCGGTCGGCCACGTCGCCGGTGAAGGTGGCGATGCCGAGCTGCTTCAGAGGCTCCGCGTTGCTGGTGGGCCGGACGAGGGCGCGGACCTCATGCCCGGCCGCGGCCAGCCGCCGCGCCAGGGCGAGGCCGATGTAGCCGGTGCCGCCGGTCAGGAAGATCCGCATCGGGCCTTCAGGGCTGGGGAGACGATCCAATGGATTGGAGAAATGGGAATCCCCCATACCCCGCCCCTGTTATAGAGAGCGGGACGGGGTTCGGGAGTTGGACCCGTCCCGGAGTCACACACTCCGACAATCTCCTTCAGCTCCCTCTCCTCCCCCCGCAGCGGTCCCTCCCCGATGCGGGGCTTTTTATTTTGTTGCGGCCTTTCGGGCCATCCAGTAAGCTGACGAGTATGAGGACCATTGAGACGGACGTCTTCGTCACCCAGGACGGCTGGATCAGGATCGATCTGAAGCTCTCCAAGGATGTCCCCCCGGGCCGGCATCGGGCCGTGGTGGTGCTCGACGAGCAGCCTGCCTCCCGGACGAAGGTCTCTCTGGCTGACTTTCCCGTCCATGACGTCGGTGCCTGGCCCGAAGGCCTGTCGTTGAGACGGAGCGATCTCTACGGAGAGGACGAGAGGTAAGTCTCGTGTCAAGGCTCCCCCTCCAGAGGAGCTATCTCGATCAGGCCGCCGAAGCGGACGAAATCCTCCACGTTGTGAGTCAACAAAACGGAGATCCCGTTGACCAGCATCGTAGCAACCAGATTGGCATCATGGACGTGCTTGCCGCCGCTCCCTGTCTTCTCGATCAACTCCAGTAGCTTCTCCGTTACCTCGGGCCCCTCCTCGGCAAGTTGAAAGTGGCTCAGGAAATACCTGATGTCGCTGACGAGCTCGCGGATTGGCCGCGGTTCCGCAAAGGTCTGGGGCCTGCTCAAGGCCGCCAGATACTCCCGCAGAACCTGCCGGCTCAACCAGAGCTCCTGCCCGGCTTCGCTGCGTCTTCGGAGCTCGCCTGAAGCCCTCTGGTGTAGCGGCGCTCTCGAAGACGTGGCGTAGACGAGCACGTTCGTATCCACGAAGCAGGCTGGAGGAACGCTCTTCCCCTCGGCCCCCTCCGTTTCAGGATCGAGGGCTTCGCCATCGGTATCCAACATCCGGTCCCTCCTCGCCCGATCAACTTCGCAGGAGCTGCCGCAGCACGTAGTGCAGGATGCCGCCGTGGCGGTAGTACTGCACCTCCTGGGGGGTGTCGAGCCGCACCCGGGCCTTGAAGGTGGTCACCGCGCCGTCCTCCTTGCGAGCCCGCACGGTCACCTCGCGGCCGTTCCGGAAGCCGCTCTCGATCCCGGCGGCCAATCCCTCGACGTCGATCACCTCGTGGCCGGTGAGCCCCAGGCTGGACACGGTGTCGCCGCCCGTGAATTCGAGCGGGACGATCCCCATGCCCACCAGGTTGCTGCGGTGGATGCGCTCGAAGCTCTCGGCGATGGCGGCGCGGATCCCCTGGAGGAGCGGGCCCTTGGCCGCCCAGTCGCGGGAGGAGCCGGTGCCGTACTCCTTGCCGGCGAGCACCACCGTGGGCACCCCCTCGGCCTTGTACCGCATCGCCGCGTCGTAGATCGACAGCGGCTCGCCGTCCGGCAGGTGGACGGTGAAGCCCCCCTCGATCTCGGGGACCATCCTGTTGCGGATGCGGATGTTGGCGAAGGTCCCCCGCATCATCACCTCGTGGTTGCCGCGGCGGGCGCCGTAGGAGTTGAAGTCCTTGGGCGCCACCCCGTGGTCGATCAGGTACTTGCCCGCCGGGCTGGCGACCTTGATCGAGCCGGCCGGCGAGATGTGGTCGGTGGTGATGCTGTCGCCGAAGACACCCAGCACGCGGGCGCCCCGGACGTCCTCGACCGGCGCCGGCTCGGCCGGCATGTCGACGAAGTAGGGGGGCTGGCGGACGTAGGTCGATCCTGAGTCCCAGGCGTAGGTGTCCCCCGCGGGGACGTCGAGACCGTTCCAGCGCTCGTCGCCGGCGAAGACGTCGCGGTACTGGTCGCGGAACATGTCGGAACGCACGGCGCGCAGGATGGTCTCCGCCACCTCCTTGCGGCTCGGCCAGACGTCCCGCAGGTAGACCGGCTGGCCGTCTTTGCCGGTGCCCAGCGGCTCGGTCTGGAGGTCGACGTCGATCCGCCCGGCCAGGGCGTAGGCGACCACCAGCGGCGGCGAGGCGAGATAGTTGGCCCGCACGTCCGAGTTGATCCGCCCCTCGAAGTTGCGGTTGCCCGAGAGCACGGCGACGGCGACCAGGTCGCGCTCCTCGATCGTCTTGGAGATCGCCGGGGGGAGCGGGCCGCTGTTGCCGATGCAGGTGGTGCAGCCGTAGCCCACCAGGTTGAAGCCGAGCTGGTCGAGGTAGGGGGTGAGCCCCGCCTCGCGGTAGTACTCGGTGACCACCTTGGAGCCCGGGGCGAGGCTGGTCTTCACCCAGGGCTTGGTGGACAGCCCCTTCTCGACCGCCTTCTTGGCCAGCAGGCCGGCGGCCACCATCACCGACGGGTTCGAGGTGTTGGTGCAGCTCGTGATGGCGGCGATCACCACCGAGCCGTCCTGGAGGGCGGCCGCGGCGGGATCGGCCGCGACGTCGACCTCGGGCTCGGCCACCGCCAGGCCCGCGGCGGTGCCGCCCGCGGACTGGAGCCCGTAGGCCACGGGACGCGCCTTGCCGGTGCGGCCGGTGGCGGTCATCGCCTCCAGCTCCTTGAGGAAGGAGGGCTTGACGTCGGAGAGGCGCACCCGGTCCTGCGGCCGGCGGGGGCCGGCGAGGCTCGGCTCGACCGTGCCGAGGTCGAGCGAGAGCACGTCCGTGTAGGCCGCCTCGGGGGAGTCGGCCGTGTGGAAGAGCCCCTGCTCCTTCATGTAGGCCTCGACGGTCGCCACAGCCTCCGGCGAGCGGCCGGTGAAGGCCAGGTAGTCGAGCGAGACCTGATCCACGGGGAAGATGCCGCAGGTGGCGCCGTACTCGGGCGCCATGTTGCCGATGGTGGCGCGGTCGGCCAGCGCCAGGTTGGCGAGCCCCGGACCGAAGAATTCCACGAACATGCCGACCACTCCCCGCTTGCGCAGCATCTGGGTGACGGTGAGCACGAGGTCGGTGGCGGTCGCCCCCTCGGGGAGCTGGCCCGCGAGGCGGAAGCCGATCACCTGGGGGATCAGCATCGACACCGGCTGGCCCAGCATGGCCGCCTCGGCCTCGATGCCGCCCACGCCCCAGCCGAGGACGCCGAGGCCGTTGACCATGGTGGTGTG
>QHVW01001037.1:5521-7371 GCA_003223675.1 Acidobacteriota bacterium | reverse complement strand
GCCAGCCGGTCGTGGTGCTGGGGGACAAGGTGGCGCGCGAGCTCTTCCCCGGCGAAGAGCCGGTCGGCCAGGTGGTGCGCATCGGCGCCTGGCGGATGCGGGTGATCGGCGTCATCACCCCCCGCGGCACCCAGCTCGGCATGAACATCGACGACACCGTGGCCGTGCCGGTGGCGACCGGCATGCGGATGTTCGACCGCCGGTCCCTCTTCCGCATCTTCGTCGAGGTGCGGTCGAGCGCGGCCCTCGAAAGCGCCAAGCAACGGGTGATCCGGCTCCTCAAGGAGCGCCACGGCGGCGAGGAGGACGTCACCGTGCTCACCCAGGACGCCGTGGTCTCCACCTTCTCGCAGATCCTCGGCGCCCTCACCCTGGCCCTGGGAGCCATCGCGGCCATCTCGCTGACCGTCGCCGGCATCGGCATCATGAACGTGATGCTGGTCTCGGTCTCGGAGCGGACGCGCGAGGTCGGCCTGCTGCGCGCCCTGGGCGTCCGCCGCCGGCAGGTGCTGACCGTCTTCCTCGCCGAATCGGCGCTCCTCTCGGCGGCGGGCGGGCTCCTGGGGCTGCTCGCCGGCTGGGGGGCGGTGCGCCTCCTGGTGAAGCTCTTCCCCGCCCTGCCGGCCAGCCCGCCGGTCTGGGCGGTGGTCGCCGCCCTCACCCTCTCGCTCGCCGTGGGCCTCCTCTTCGGCCTGCTCCCCGCCCGCCGCGCCGCCCGGCTCGATCCCGTGGCCGCCCTCGCAGGGAGATGACGCCATGCGCGACCTCATCCGCCTCGCCCTCGGCGCCGTCCTCAGCCACCGCCTGCGCTCGGGGCTCTCGATGCTGGGGATCGGCATCGGCATCGCCTCGGTGATCCTGCTCACCTCGATCGGCGAGGGGACGCGGCGCTACATGATCGGCCTGTTCACCCAGTTCGGCACCAACCTGCTGAAGATCAACCCGGGCAAATCCGAGACCTCGGGCATCCCCGGCGCCCTCGGCGGCACCACCCGCAAGGTGACGATCGACGACGCCCTCGCCCTCGAGCGGCTGCCCGGCGTCGAGGAGATCGTGCCGGTGGCGTTCGGCGCCGCCCGGGTCGAGGCCAACGGCCGCGGGCGGAGCGTCTTCATCTACGGGGTGACGCCCAACATCCCCCGGGCCTGGAAGTTCGACGTGCGCCAGGGCTCCTTCTGGCCGCCGGGGGACCCGAGCCGCGCCACTCAGCTCGCCGTGCTGGGCCCCAAGGTCAAGCGCGAGCTGTTCGGCGAGGCCAACGCCCTCGGGCAATTCGTGCGCATCGGCGGGACCCGCTTCCGGGTGATCGGCATCATGGCCCCCAAAGGGCAGTTCCTGGGCTTCGACATCGACGACGCCGCCTACGTGCCGGTGGCGAACGCGCTGAAGCTGTTCAATATGGGAGAGCTCAACGAGATCGACATCACCTACGCGCACGCGGGGCTCTCCGGCCAGGTCGAGCGGGAGATCCGGCGGGTGATGATGGAGCGCCACGGCGGCGAGGAGGACTTCACCATCACCACCCAGGCGGCCATGCTCTCGGTGTTCGACAACGTGATGAACATGATCACCCTGGCGGTGGGTGCCATCGCCGGCATCTCCCTGCTGGTGGGGGCCATCGGCATCCTGACCATGATGTGGATCGCCGTCGGCGAGCGCACGGCCGAGATCGGCCTCGCCAGGGCCATCGGCGCCACCCGCCGGCAAATCCAGGTGCTCTTCCTCCTGGAAGCCTCGGCCCTCGCCACCACCGGCGGAGCGCTCGGCGTGCTGGCCGGCCTGGGGATCGCCGCCCTGCTCCGGCTGGCTGTGCCGGGCCTGCCCGTGCATACCCCTCTCCTCTTCGTGGC
>QHVW01001037.1:4776-5492 GCA_003223675.1 Acidobacteriota bacterium | reverse complement strand
GAGGGGAGGAGAGAGTAGGTCGCTTCATTCCGAAGCCTGAGTCGGGGTCTTCCTTTAGAGAAGGGGTCGTTCCTCCGATGTCTTTCTCCGTCACGAGGGGCAGGCTTACAGAATCAGGCGTAAGGGCCAGTCGCTCAGTTGCCTATGCAGCATTCTGCATGACATTGACGCGAATACCGCCCCCCGGTAGAATTGCTCTAAGCTAAAGCAATAGGAGAGCAGTGAGGCGCCTATCCCAAATTCAATAGCCTGTATGGTTAACGCTGCATGCGGGAAAGGAAATCGAGATGTTCCACAGGGCGAAAATCTTATGCGCTAGCATAGCCATCGCTTTTGGCTTCGCTTTACTATCAAACCAAAATGTAATCGCCGACGAAATTCTCAGAAACCAAGATGTATTAAAGATGATTTCGGCCGGCCTCAGCGAGGAAGTTATTGTAGCCAAGATTCGAGAGGCTCCTCAAGTAGATTTTCAACTCTCGATCGACGATCTCGTCGCCTTGCGCAAGGCCGGAGTGAGCGATCGAGTCGTGGGTGCTATGCTGGGACGCAGCCACCCGGCTGCTACAGTGCTCGGTTCCTCCAAAACCAATATCTCTCTTAAGGCAGCCGAAGGTACGTTTCCCCTCAAAATGGTAACAGGGAAGGTGTCATCTGCAGGCTTTGGATGGACCTCCAATGTATTCATGAATTATCCCGAGCTCCGGGCCCCAGTA
>QHVW01001037.1:2986-4748 GCA_003223675.1 Acidobacteriota bacterium | reverse complement strand
TTACTTCGCAATCTTTAATGTCGACAAGAGGAATGAAGTTCGATCTCTCAAGCTCGGGCAAGCTATTAGAAAGAACTCCACACCAGGAGGCCGTCTGGCACCGGATAAAGACTGGGTTCTCCCCTTCGATGTCCAAGAGGATAGCCCGGGGACTTGGCGCGTCACGTTAAAAAACGACCTTAAGCCCGGAGAGTACGGTTGGTATATCAACCTCCCCGACACGGATGATCCTTATTCCATCTTGAAACAACAACATAACTGCTTTGTGGGAGGCACCGCTTTCGACTTTGGAGTAGACTGAAAAACGCAGCGGCGCTCCAAGCGAGGAGCACAAAGGACTGCAAGGACGACAAGGACAACAAAGACACGGAAGAAGAGCTGAGAGCGGTGCTTTTTTGTCCTTTTGGTCCTTGCAGTCCTTTATGTCCTTTACGTCCTTGAGAATTTCCCCTCGGCCCCTTTCTGTCGCACAGGCTCCCAGGCCTCTCGCCCCTTCCTCAGGCTCACAAACCGAGCAGCCCGGCACCTTGGAGGCGGAGCCATCCGCCCCCATTCAGAAAGGAGATTCCCTGATGCACACCAGCCGCCGCCTGCTGCTCGCCCTCGCCCTGATCGTGACCCTCGCCGCCACCTTCCTCGCCGCCCCGCCGCGCGCACAGGCGACCCTCGGCCGCTGCGGCAACGAGTTCTACTACTACAGCGACGCCACCTATACGGATCTCGTGGGCTACGAGGTCTACGACTGTAACTGCGCCCACTCTTCCTGGGGCGTCCGGACGGTCTACCGCGTCATCGAGCCGCTCGGCTGCTGAGCTACTCCTCCCATTTGAGGACGCCGTAACGGCTGATCCGCACCTCCGGCGCCCAGAAGCCGCGCGGGAGCCCGGCTTTGCGCCGGAGGTGGTCCAGGAAGTCGCGGGGGTCCGGGAGTTGCTCCCAGACCTGCGGCAGGAAGGTGCTGCGATTCTCCTCGCATTCGAAGATGACGCCGTCCACGCCGGGGCGGAGGATCTGGATGGCCTCCGCCTCACAGGTGCAGGGGAGGGGCTCCGGGGCCGAGAGGAGGGAGACCTCCATCGAGATCTCCCGCAGCTCCCCGGGCTCCACAGACGGGAAGCGCGTGTCGTGGAAGGCCGAGGCCCGGGCGTTGAGCCAGACGTCGTCCAACAGGGAGCGGTAGGCCTGGATCGAGCCCACGCAGCCGCGCAGGTTCCCCCACCGCCGCAGGGTCACGAAGGTGGCCCCCGGCTCGCGCAGCCAGGGATCGTCCCAACCTCCCGGCCCTTCTCCGAATCCGAGCGCCTCGGAGAGGCTCTGGCGGGCGATGCGCAGGAGAATCCGGCCCCGCTCGGCGGTCCAGGGGCCCTCAATCCCGGTCATAGAACGCGAAGGCTCCATAGCCCACCACGCGGGAGGGGTCTCCCGCGGTGTCGGCCGAATTGCGCAGGTCGAGGAGCTCGGGAATGAGATCGCGCCGCCGCGCCGCTTCCAGCAGGCCGTTGATCGGCACGGCGCCGCAGGCTTGGTGGGATTCCAGGGGGCCCTCCAGGGCGAGGATGCGGTCCGCGGTCTCCCGGTCCATCCGCTGCGCGGCCTCGTAGCGCAGGTAGTGCGACAGGTCGGAGCTGATGACGATCAGGGTCTCCGGTCCGCCCCACAGCCGCTCCAGCACCTCGGCCACCTCCTCGCCCGTGGCGGCTCCCGCCACCAGGGGGATGAGGTCGAATTCGCCGAGGAGGACCTGGAGGAAGGGGATCTCCAC
>QHVW01001037.1:0-2911 GCA_003223675.1 Acidobacteriota bacterium | reverse complement strand
ACCAGGGGTCCCCCGGCAGCGCCAGCCCGCGGATCGGCACGAAGTGGGCCGGCCCCACCAGCACCACCCGCTCGATGACGTCCGCATTGGCCGCGATAGCCCGGAACGCGCTGCCGGCGATCGGCCCCGAGTAGATATAGCCGGCGTGGGGCGCGATGATGGCCTTGGGAGCCGGCCGGTCCTCTCGCGGCGCCCCTTCGCGCAGGAAGCCCTCGACCATGCGGGTGAGCTCGCGGGGGTCGTCGGGGTAGAACGTGCCGGCGACGGCGGGGGGGCGGACGGTGGCCATAGGAACCAGGGTAGCAGAAGCCGGCGCGGAGCGCCCCCTGGGACCGCCGGCGTCCCGACGCCCTCGCCGGCCCTCTAACCAGTTTCTTTACATGGGAAATCGATAATTCCGATCCCCATTCTCCGCAAGCCTCATGCCAGACGTGCCGCAGAGAGAGCCACCGCCAAGACGGCCAAGAACCCACCGTCCCGACGCTCTCCCCCACCGTCGGACGGTCCATGGCAGAATGGGCTCGGACGAAGCTCCTCCCCCTCCCGCCTACACCTTACCGGCACTGCTGCGGCAAGCTCTGCAGGTCGGCGACCGACCAGGTGGCGGAGCAATTCGCCTTGTTACACTGTCCGCCCAGCGTCATTCCGCCGCCTGAGGTGACCTTGCACTGGCAGATCGCCGTCGGTACCTGCACCTTCCGGCCCTGATTGTTCGTGAGCGTGACCGTCTGGCCGGTGAGCATGCACTTCCCATCCATGCAGTCGGCGGAGTGCATGGAGCTCGGGCAATTCAGGACCTTGAAGCCGAAATCCGTGCTCAGCTTGTCCGAATACGTGGAGTACACCGTGTTGCCGCTCGGCTTGACCTTATCGCAGGGCTCATAGACAGAGAAGGACTTACCTTCGAAGACGTAACAGTAGCCGCAGCTTCCGTCGTTCTTATCGCACCGGCCACATTTGCCCGTCTTGGGATCACAGCTCGCAGCGATGCATAAAGCGTACTTGTAATGGCAAATATTGGGGTTTTTGGAGGGCTCAGCGGAAGGGGTCTGAGACAGGACAGCGTGGTGGACACCGAAGCATCCCAACAAGACAAGGACCAATCCGTGCTTTCTCATTTCAAACCTCCTGACGTCCGGGAGTGGCGGCATGCCCTTCCCGATCAATGATTCTGCACGGACAAAGACGGCGCTAGCTGGTACTGCCGGCCAGGTAGGCAACGCAATTCATCAGGAATCTCAGGTTGTCACCAGACTCGATTTGCCCCCACGAAGGCTCGGGGGTGTCTTTGTTCCCTGTGATGCCGGAATGACCAATGACGATGATCTTGCCCTTGCCTAACGTATAGAGGACGGCAAAAGCGAGGTCCTTGGTGCTGTGTCCCAAACCACTCGTATCGGTGCTGCCCTCAGGAAGCGGGACGAGGACGGTGCCGCGGCCATGGCTCATCACCGACACAATGCCGCCGGAATCCCACGCCTCAACGGCCGCGACGCCGTCGATGATCGCGGGAGGCGCTCCCAGATTCGGGGCCATCGGGATCGCCCGGGGTTTCTGCCCCGGTGAAAGCGGGGGATACTCAGGCCAATTACAGCGAAAACGGTGGTAATGCCGAGCGCCGCGGCCAGTTGGATATCGTAGATCGCCAATAGATGGGAAAGTTGGGCGGTGTGGGAGTAAACGGAGGACTGGATCGTGTCGCGCCGGTTGCACACTCACGCGCTGGCGACGTTCGCTGGCACGGGAAGCGACAGGGTTGCAGCGGAGGCGAGCGGCTGGCGGAATCCACTCGCGCTCATCGGCTGCACGGTAAACGTGAGAATCTCTGCCGATCCTGCCGGCACCTGCGCGACGTAGGTGTTGGCGTACGCGCGCCCAAGCCAGATCCTCGTGTCGTTGTTGCCGTAGACGTCGTACCAAGCGATGTCGCCGGACGGCGCAGTCCAGGTGAGCTGTGTCGAGACCGTAGTCGGATCGCACCCCTGCAGCGGCGTTCCGGCCAACGACGTGACTCCTGCGGGGACGACGGGCGCTTCGGCGATATGGACGTCGCCGAGGTTTGCCTGTACGCCGCCGCCGGCATAGAGCAGGTCGATCCCCGTGATCGTACCGCCCGCAAATGCGTCGCCGAGGGCGTAGGCGCGGGTCGAGAAACCGCCCGCCTGCGGAACGACCCACGTCGGTGCGATGACGTCCGTTCCTTCTTCCGCCGCGAGAACGATGCTGGTCCCTTCCGAGAAAGTAACCAAGAGGCTGAGCGTGTTGGCCGGATCGTAAGCGTTGTAGGTGATGTGGAGCTCTCCGGGCACCAGCGTATTGCACAGGAACAGATGCACCAACTCCGGGCCCACGCTGGACACGAGGAGGGACGTACCGCCGTTGTATGCGAACGTCGAGTCGAAACTGACGCTCGCGCTCGCCGCGGGTCTGGCGCAGAAGCGCCATGTGGGGAGCAGGTCCTGCTGACTGAGATCCCCGAAGGGCGCCGATCCCGGTTGCTTCGCGCCGTCGATCCACATCGCTTCAATGAGGTTGCCCATCGAGAAGCTGGTGAAGATCGGGAGGTTCTGCGGAATCGGCCGCGGCGGAATCGACGCCGCGATTCCGTCCGCCGGCTCGCAGGCGCTGCCGGTGCCGATCCACAACTGTCGATCGCGCTGGAGATAATCGTCGTAGCTGGTTGCCTGCTGATAGGTCCACGAGGCGGCGAAGAGCCCGGCCGACGTGCCGGCCGCAACGCAATCGGCGACCGTCTGGTAGGTCTGAAACTGTCCGACCATTCCCTGGCCGCTCGCGGGATTGTTCTGAAAGACGTCGACGCCAGTGTAGACATCGAACGGCGAGCGGCCGTTCTTCGTCGCTAGCGCCGCGGAGAGCGATGGATCGGTGCTTGAGCCGCTGCCGGTGAACC
>QHVW01000097.1 GCA_003223675.1 Acidobacteriota bacterium | reverse complement strand
GGTCCGCGATCGCGCTGTAGAGGAAGCCCAGGAGCAGGATGGGGAGCAGGCCGCCGAAGATGCCGCCGTACCAGGCTCTCACGCCTCCTCCACGGTCACCTCGACGCGGCTCTCGACCTCCTCGCGGGCGAGGAGCGCCGGCCAGTAGGCGACGATCTCCTGCGGCTTCGGCCGCCCGCCCGCGAAGCCGGTCACCCCCGGAGGCCCGGCGGTCACCAGCGGCGCGATCTCCTTGCCGAAGCGCTCCACCGGAGCCGATTCGGGAGCCCGCACGCCCAGCCGCAGCACCACCTCCGGCAGGTCGTCCGGCACCGGCAGGATGCCCGGCAGGCAGGCGCCCGTGCCCATCAGCTCGGTCTCGCGGTCCTCCGGCGCGAAGGTGACCCCGGCGCGCTCCAGCCGCTTCCAGACGATCTCCGCGGCGAGCTTCGCCTTCTCGATCGCCCGCGGGCCCGAGAGGGTGATCTGCCCCGAGGCCTTGTAGCCGGCGAGATAGGAGGCCGAGATCTTGAGGAACGGCGTGTTGGGCCGCCCCTGGATGCCCGAGACCTCCACCCGGTCCTTGCCGTCCTGCCGCAGGCGGATCGAGGTGAAGTCGGCCGTCACGTCCGGCGTGATGTAGCCGGTGGGATCGCTCATCTCGTAGACGAGCTGCTCGGCCACCGTGTCGACCGTCACCATGCCGCCCGTCCCCGCGTGCTTGGTGACCGTGAAGCGGCCGTCCTCGCGCGCCTCGACCACCGGATAGCCGGCGTTCCAAAGGTCCGGCACCTCCCAGAAGCGGCTGAAGTTGCCGCCCGTGCACTGGGCGCCGCACTCGATGATATGCCCGGCGATGGTGCCGGCGGCGAGCAGGTCCCAATCCGACCGGCCCCAGCCGAATTCGTGGATCATGGGCGCCAGCGCCAGCGCCGTGTCGGTGACCCGGCCGCAGAGCACGATCTGCGCCCCGGCCCGGAGCGCCTCGACGATCGGCTGCGCGCCGAGATAGGCGTTGGCGCTCATCACCTTGTCGAGGAGGGGCGCCAGCGGCTCGCCGGTGTCCATGTTCTCGAGCGCGTGCCCGGCGGCGATCAGGTCCTTCAGGCGCGGCAGCAGGTCGTCCCCCTCGACGACGCCCACCCGCAGCCCGCTCACCCCCAGCTCGCGCGCCACCTCGAAGATCCGCTGGCGGCTGGCGTGCGGGTTCAATCCCCCGGCGTTGGTGAGGACGCGGACATTCCGCTCCTTCAGCTCTGGCAGCACGCGGCGGATGAAGCCGATGAAGTCGGTGGCGTAGCCGAGCTTCGGGTTCTTCAGCTTCTGCCGCATCATGATCGACAGCGTCACCTCGGCCAGATAGTCCATGCCGATGTAGTCGATGGGACCGCCGCGCAGCAGCTCCACGGGCGCGTCGACGTTGTCCCCCCAGAACCCCTGGCCGTTGCCGATCCGGATCGTTCTCATAGAGGCCGCAAAGATAGCATGGGGTAAAAGCCGATATGGCCGAGGAAGCTCTCAAGGACCTACACGGACGTACACGGACCACGAGGACAAGAATCAGCTTTTTGTCCCTGCGGTCCTTGTATATCCGTGTTTGTCCTCCCGCAACCCCTCAGTGCGGCGCGCCGCCCACCGGCGGCTTGGGCACCACGACCCTATGGGGCGGGTTCTTCTGGAGCTGGTCCAGGAGGTATCTCACGCCCCGCTCGAGGACAGGGTCCTCGCCGCGGGCCAGGGCGTCCGGAGCGTCGATCACCTCGATGTCCGGCGAGACCCCTTCGTTCTCCACCGCCCACTTCCCTTCGGTGGTGAGGATGCGGAAGGTGGGCACGGTGAGGGTGCCGCCGTCCACCAGCGCCGGATTGCCCGAGAGGCCGGCGAGGCCGCCCCAGGTGCGGGTGCCGATCAGCGGTCCCAGCTTCATCTCCCTGAAGTAGTACGGGAAGGCGTCGCCGCCCGAGCCCGCCTGGCCGTTCATCAGGGCCACCTTGGGACCGGGAGCCGCGAACTGCGGCGTCGGATTGGCCACCCCGCCACGGCCCACGAAGTAGTTGAGCAGCGGCCGGGAGATCAGCGCGATCATCCGGTCGGGGATGAAGCCGCCCTGGTTGTAGCGGTCGTCGAAGATGTGGGCCTCTTTGTTGGCGAGCGGGTAGAAGTACTTGAACAGCTCGCGGTTGCCCGCCACCGCGGTGTCCGGCAGGTGGAGGTAGCCGATGCGGCCGCCCGAGAGCTTGTCCACCTTGGCGCGGTTGGCCGCCACCCAGTCGAGATAGCGGAGGTTCTGCTCCTTGCTCACCGGCCGCACGGTCTCCGTGCGGGCCCCCTGGTGCGAGGGCTTGTCGTTCACCAGCAGCGTGAGCACCCGGTCGGCCTTCCCCTCCAGCAGACGGTAGAAGTTGTCCACCCCCTTGGTGGTCGTGCCGTCCACGGCCAGGATGTAGTCCCCCACCTCGACGTGGACGCCCGGCTCGGTCAGCGGCGAGCGGAAGTCCTGCTGCCAGTTCTCGCCCGGGAAGACGTGCTCGACCCGGTAGTTCCCGGAGGGGTCGGCGGCGATCTCCGCTCCCAGCAGGGCCCCGTCCACCCGCTTGGGGCCGGGGGTATTCTCAGAGGGCTCCACATAGGCGTGGCCCACGGAGATCTCGCCGCCGAGCTCGGTCAGCAGGTAGTCGAGGTCGGCGCGGTTGGACATGTACGGGAGCTCCTGGGCGTAGCGGTCCCGGATCGCCTTCCAATCCACGCCGTGGAGGTTGGGATCGTAGAACCAGTCGCGGAAGATCCGCCAGGCGTCCATGTACTCCTGGCGCCACTCCTCGCGCGGCTGGATGCGCAGGGTGAGCTTCTCGAGGTCGAGCTTGCCGTCCCCCGCCTTCGCACCCGGCCGCGCGTCGATGACGCCGTAGGTGTCCCGCTGGCGGTAGATGATCTTCTTGCCGTCCGCCGAGAGGCCGTAGCCGCCGACGGCATCGATGACGGTGTCCTCCTTGCGGTCCTTGAAGCTGAACATCCGGAGCGTCTGCGGGCCGCCGCCGGCCTGGCCGCGCAGGTAGAAGACGGCGGCGTCGCTGGCCGAGAGCCCCTGGTAGTTGCCGGGCTGGCCGGGGATGGCCCGCACCCGCTGATCGAAGCCGTCGAAGTCGATCTTGACCCGCACGCCGGGCTTCTCGGCCCGGTCCGGCTTCTCGCCCCCGGCCTCGTCCGCGACCTTCTGGGCCGCGGCCTTGGCCTCCGCCGCCGGCTTCTCCTCCGGCCTGGCGGCCTCCTCGTCGCTCTCGGGGAGCAGCAGGGGCGGCCCCTCCTTGGAGAGGAGGCCCACATAGACCCGGGTGGGATTGGTGTAGACGTAGTCGAACTCGTAGCCGCTGAAGGTCAGGTTGTAGTCGCGGTTCGAGAGGAAATAGAGGTAGCGCCCCTTGGGATCCCAGGTCGGCTCGGCCTCGGCCGTGAGGTCGCTGGTGAGCTGGCGGGCCTTGCCGTCGTCGAGCGCGTAGATCCAGATCGACGGGAACTGGTTCTCGCCGTTCTTGGTGTAGGCGAGGTAGCGGCTGTCCGGCGACCATTTGTAGTCCTGGATGTCCCCTCGCGCCGCGCGGTCGGCGTCGGTCACCTTGCCGGAGGCCACGTCCACCCAGCGCAGCCGCTGGCTCTTGTCGCCGAAGGCGAGCTTCTTCGAATCCGGCGACCAGGAGAGGGGGAAGCGCCAGATGTCGCCGTCGTGGGTGACCCGCCGCTCCTCGCCCGAGCCGTCGGCCGGCCGCACCCACACCTCGTACTCGCCGGTGCGGTCGGAGAGGTAGGCGACCCAGCGGCCGTCGGGAGACCAGGTGGCGGACACCTCCCGCACCCCCGGCGACTGGGTGAGGTTGCGGATCTCCCCCTTCTCGGCCGGCACGGAGAAGACGTCGCCGGGAGGGTGCGCGGCAGGTCCCCCTCGACCCGGATCTCCACCCGCTCGCTCTTCCCCGCGGCGGGATCGAAGAGATAGATCCAGCCGCCGTTCTCATAGACGATCCGCCGGCGGTCGGCGCTGCTGGGCCAGAAGACGTCGAAGGTGTCGTGATTGGTCAGCCGGCGGACGGCCCTGGTCCTGGTGTCGTAGGCGAAGAGGTTGTTGGTATAGGTGCTCCCGACCTTGTCGCGCTCGGAGACGAAGTAGATCGTGTCGCCGATCCAGACCGGCATGAAATCGTTGGCGGGGTTGTCGGTGATCCGCTCGGCCGTATTCTTCTTGAGGTCGTAGATCCACAGATCGGCGGCGCGCCCGCCGCGGTAGCGCTTCCAGCCGCGGAACTCGTCCATGACCGGCGCGAAGACGTAGCGGTTGCCGTCGGGCGAGAGGACGCCGGCCGACCCGTCGCGGATGGCGAACGGGGTCTCCATGCCGCCGGCCGCCGGGATCAGATAGGGCCGGGCGTTGCGCTCGCTGTAGGGGGTGCGGTGGGCGTTGAAGAGGACCTGCCTGCCGTCCGGGGTCCAGCCCAGCACCTGGTTGTCGAAGCCGCCGCGGGGCGGGATCGGCCCGACGTCGTTGTGGAAGGTGAGCTGCCGGGGGGAGCCGCCGTCCACCGGGATGACGTACACCTGGCGGGTGCCGGTGTACTGGCCGGTGAAGGCGATCGACTTGCAGTCGGGCGAAAATTTGGGCGCGAGCTCGTCCCCTTCCCCCGAGGTCAGCCGGCGGGCGACGCCGCCCCCGGCATCGACCAGCCAGATGTCGCCGCCGTAGACAAAGGCGATGGTATTGCCACAGATATCGGGGTAGCGCAGCAGGCGCGTCCCCCCTTGCGATTGCGCGGCAGCCAGCCCCGGCAGGAGGAGCAGGAGGGCCGATATCCAGATCAGTCTACGCACACGGGTCTCCTTTCAAGACACAAGTCTCCCGGGGACGTGTTACGAAGAAGTCACCCGAAAGTTTTTGGCGGAATCTCCTGGGGACGGGTCACCAGCAGGGCCTGCGCGGCAGAGGCGAAGTCGATGCCCTCGCGCTCGAAGGCGCGCAGCAGCCCGAGGTTGACCGCCTGCTGGCGGTCCATGTAGATGCCGTACTCGGGAGTAAGGATCCAGTAAACTGCCTCGAAGTCGAGCGACGAGGCGCCGAACCCCTTGAGATGGGCCCGCTCGAAGCGGGTGAGCTCCTGGGCCTCGACCAGCGCGCGGACCATGCCGGGGATGCGCTCGATGACGTCCGGCGGCGTGTCGTAGGGGACGCCGAAGGTGAGCACGACCCGCCGCTCGGCCAGCCGCTTCCAGTTACGGATGCGGCTCTTGAGCAGGTCGCTGTTGGCGAAGATGAGCTGCTCGCCCGAGACGGCGCGCAGGCGGGTGGTCTTGAGGCCGATGCTCTCCACCGTGCCGGTCAGGGTGTCGACCGTGATCGAGTCGCCCAGCACGACCAGCTTGTCGAGGACGATCGAGAGCGAGGCCAGCAGGTCGCCCAAGATGTTCTGCAGGGCGAGGGCGACCGCCACGCCGCCGATCCCCAGGCCGGTGATCAGGGCCGTGACGTTGACCCCTAAGTTGCTGAGCGCCATCAGGAGCAGCAGCGTCCAGAGGGTCAGCTTGGCCACGAAGCGGAGCACGCCGGCGAGGGCCACGGAGGTGGCGTCGTGATCCAGCCGCCGCCGCTGGCGGGCGAGCCAGAAGTCGATGGCGACCGAGGCCCAGAGGGCGATCTGGAGGAAGACCGCCACCTTGGCCGCGGCGGCGAGGATCAGCTCCTGCCGGGGGCTCAGGGTGACGTAGAAGCTCCCCGCGAAGACGGCGGCCACGGCGATCACCACGATCTGGGTGCGCCGGCCGAGGCTGACCACGAGGTCCTCGAAGCCGCTCGGAGACCGCGCGGCCCGCTTCGCCAGCCAGCGGACCACGCCTTCGCGGAGGAATAGCAGCACAAAGAAGACGGCGGCGGCGATTCCGAGAGCGATCAGCAAGGTCTGGCTTTGATCCTTTGGCGAGAATTCTGTGCTTCCGGGGGTTGCGGCAACCGGACAAGAATGCTATCACTCCCTGTCGTTTGGGCCCCCGGAAAGGGCCGCGCCGTCCAATTGTCTGACCCTTACCCGAAGGGAAACCCATCCGCATGGCGAACCACGTCAGCTTTTTCGAGCAGGTGAACCGGAATTTCGACCGGGCCGCCGCGCTCACCAGCCATCCCCGCGGGCTCCTCGACACCATCAAAAGCTGCAACAGCATCTACCACTTCACCTTCCCCCTGGAGCGGGAGAACGGCGAGGTGGAGGTGGTCCACGCCTGGCGGGCGGAGCACAGCCATCACAAGCTCCCCACCAAGGGGGGGATCCGCTACAGCCTCGACGTCAACGAGGACGAGGTGATGGCCCTCGCGGCCCTGATGACCTACAAGTGCGCGATCGTCGACGCCCCGTTCGGCGGCGCCAAGGGGGGCATCAAGATCGACAGCCGGAAGTACACCAAGAACGAGCTCGAGAAGATCACCCGGCGCTACACCTTCGAGCTGGTCAAGAAGAATTTCATCGGACCCGGCATCGACGTGCCGGCCCCGGACTTCGGCACCGGCGCCCGGGAGATGGCCTGGATCGTCGACACCTACACCGCCCTGGCGAACGACAAGCTGGAGGGGGCGGCGTGCGTGACCGGCAAGCCGATCGCTCAGGGGGGCATCCGCGGCCGCACCGAGGCGACCGGCCGGGGGGTGGCCTTCGTGACTCGCGAGGTCTGCGGCGTCGAGGAGGACATGAAGGCGCTCGGCCTCTCCAGGGGGATCGAGGGAAAGCGGGTGATCGTCCAGGGGCTCGGCAACGTCGGCTCCTACACCGCCACCTTCCTGCAGGAGATGGGGGCGACGATCATCGGGCTCCTGGAATTCGACGGCGGGCTCTACGATCCCAAGGGGCTGGACGCACAGGCCATCGTGGCGCAGTGGAACGCCCTGCGGCGCGGGGAGAAGTCGATCCACAAGCTGGAGGTCCCGGACCGGGCGCAGAAGCTGGCCAGCCCCGCGGAGGGGCTGGAGCTCGACTGCGACATCCTGATCCCGGCGGCCCTGGAGAACCAGATCACCGCGCTGAACGTCGACCGGATCAAGGCCAAGATCATCGTCGAGGCCGCCAACGGTCCGGTGACCAGCGACGCCAGCGAGACGCTCGAGAAGCGGGGGGTGCTGATCGTCCCCGACCATTACGCCAACGCGGGGGGCGTGCTCGTCTCCTACTTCGAGTGGCTGAAGAACCTGGCCCACGTCCGCTTCGGCCGCCTGGAGCGGCGGTTCGAGGAGCAGGCCTACCGGCGGATCCTCGAAGCGGTCGAGGTCCGCACCGGCAAGTCGTTCACGGAGCCGGAGCTCAAGGCGCTGGCCCACGGCGCCGACGAGGCCGACCTCGTCCACTCCGGCCTGGAGGACACCATGGGCCCCGCCTACCACCGCCTGCGCGAGATCCGCGCCCAGCACCAGGTGGACCTGCGGACGGCGGCCTTCATCGAGGCCATCAACAAGATCGCGATCTGTTATCAGGATCTGGGGATCTTCCCCTAGGCCCTCACTCCCCCAACCCCCTCTCTCCCGGCCCTCCACCCACCCGCCGCCGGGGAGAGAGGGGGCTTAAAACGGCTAAAACCGGCCTGTCAAATCTGTTTTCTCCCTCCTCTCCCCGGCAGGGGTGGGTGGAGGGCCGGGAGAGGAGGGTCGGGGAGGTGAGGGCCCTTACAGAATCCGCAGCCCCGACGCCCGCTCCACCCGCGCCTCCACCACCGCGAAATCCTTCAGCCGCACCGGCAGCCGCCGCGATCCCCAGGTGCCCGGAGCGGCCTGGAAGCGGCCGGCGCAGGGGGTGCCGCAGGAGGCGCAGGTCCCCTCCGGCGTGAGGTTCCATGCGGTCAGCTCGAACCAGTCGCGGCCGATCAGCCGCTCCCCGCAGACGTGGCAATACGTGCTGCCGCCGTCCTCGTCGTGGACGTTGCCGGTATAGGCGTAGCGCAGCCCGTTCGCCATGGCGATCCGGCGGGCTTTGATGAGGGTCGCGGCCGGGGTGCGCGGCTTGTCGAGCATCTTGTAGTCGGGGTGGAAGGCCGTGAAGTGGATCGGCACGTCGACCCCCAGCTCCGAGGCCACCCACCGCGTCATCCGGTCGAGCTCCCCGTCCGAATCGTTCTCGCCGGGGATCAACAGCGTGGTGATCTCGAACCAGACGTCCGTCTCGTGCTTGAGGTACTTGAGCGTGTCGAGCACCGGCGCCAGCTCGCCGCCGCAGATCTTGCGGTAGAAGTCCTCGGTGAACCCCTTGAGGTCGACGTTGGCCGCGTCCATGTGGCGGTAGAAGTCGGCGCGCGGCTCGGGGCAGATCTCGCCGGCGGTCACCGCCACGGTCCGGATGCCCTGCTCGTGGCAGGCTTCAGCCACGTCGACCGCGTATTCGAGAAAGATCACCGGATCGTTGTAGGTGAAGGCGACACTGGCGCAGCCCAGCCGCTGGGCCGCGCGGGCGATGACCTCGGGGGTCGCCTGGTCGGCCAGGGTGTCGGTCTCGCGCGACTTGCTGATGTCCCAGTTCTGGCAGAACTTGCAGGCCAGGTTGCAGCCGGCGGTGCCGAAGGAGAGCACCGGGGTCCCCGGCAGGAAGTGATTCAGGGGCTTCTTCTCGATGGGATCGACACAGAAGCCGCTCGACCGGCCCCAGGTGGTGAGCACGATCTGGTCGTCCTGGCGGGCCCGCACGAAGCAGAGCCCCCGCTGCCCCTCCAGCAGCTTGCAGAACCGCGGGCAGACGTCGCACTGGATGCGCCCGTTGTCGAGCGCGTGCCAGTACTTCGTGGGGACAGTGTCGCCGGTGATGGGTGCGTCTTTGCTCATGTTACCTAAGGAAACAGATGGGTGGGGGGTGGGGATTCCCTGGGAGTGTTAGAGTGCCGGCATGGACAGCGACGAGTATCTGCGTGACGCAATACTGATTCTTGATCTCGTTCGCGGAGAAGCCCAGACTCCTCGACTACCTGCCTCGCGTAGCAGAAGCAGGCACTTCGAGCGTAGAAGATAGCCGTCGGGTAGTGGAGCCTCACTCCGGCTATCCAGACAAGGAGAAACTATGTCTGCGCTCCGACTCGTATTCCTTCTCGGTTACCTGGTTGCCTCCTTCATGGGACTCCAGAAAAGCGCAAGCTCTGGCAGCACAGCGACTTCCACCACTCAACCACAGCCCCCGACCACTGACGAACGCAGTGGTCTGGACCCACTCGGCTGAGAACTTTTCTCCCCGCACCACGTAGCGCCCCTCGCGGTCTCCCCTCTGATTTTTCGTTCCCGCCCTCGAGGTGCACGCATTGACGGAGGAGGGGGCGCCGTGGGCCCTCGAGGTGCGCGGACGCGCCCTCAAAGTGCGCGCTCCAGCCCTCGAGGTGCGGCTTTGGCCCCACGAGTTTTTTCCTCGCGCCCTCTTTGTTTTTGCTCGCGCCCTCTTTGGGGCCCGTCGCGCCCTCTTTTGGGCGCGCTGCATCCCCTTTGGGGAAGGTTCCATCCCCAAAGGGACGCGACCGTCCCTCTCGGGGGCGCGACCAGCCCTTTCGAGGGCGCAACGGGCCCCAAAGAGGGATGCTACCTTCCCCCTTTAGGGCGCGACCAGCCCTTTCGGGGATGGAACCGTACCCTTCGAGGGCGCGACGAGAAAATTCGGGGATGCTTCGCGCCCTGAAGAGGGCGCACAGCGCCCTTTTGAGGGGCGGTGCAATCCCCGCGAGGGACGGTACGTTCCCCAGGAGGGCCAGTACGTTCCCCAAGAGGGGCGCTCAAAGAACCGTCGAATCGCCGTGCGCCCTTCTTAGCGCGGGCCGAGGCTCCTCCTACTGCCCCTCCT
>QHVW01001036.1 GCA_003223675.1 Acidobacteriota bacterium | reverse complement strand
GAAGGCCCCGGGCTCCACCAGGATGCTCTCCCCCGGCTTGAGATTCCGCTGGAAGACGTTGCCGTAGCCGTGCAGCAGCAGGATCCCCTGCGCCTGGGTTGCGATGAAGCGGTCCATGAACATCCCCTGGCCGCCGAACAGGATGTTGCGCAGCCCCTTGATCCGCACGTAGGTGTAGTCGACGGTGTGGGAGCAGACCAGGAAGGCGTGCTCGCGCACGTCGAGCTCCTGGCCGGGGTGGATGGGCAGCACCACCAGCTCGCCGGTGGCGTCGCGGGAGAAGGCGATGCGCCCGGGGCCGTGGGCGACGCTGATGATGAACGGCATGCCGGCGAGAGCCCGCTTGACGCCGCCGGTCATGGGAAGCACGCTCATCCGGGTCGAGTCGTCCTTCCACAGCAGCACGTGGTGCTCGAAGAAGACCGAGTCACCCTGACCGAGGTTGATCTCGGCCACGGGGACGATCTCCCCCTCCACCTGGCAGGCGCTGGCGCCGAACTGGAACTCGGTCATGTCGCGCAGGCGCGGCGCCTCGCGCCACCCCGAGTCGCTGACCATGTCCTTGACGTCGAGCGGCGCGCCGCACGCCCGGCAGGTCAGCGCCGTCCCTTCGTTCTGGCTCTTGCACCACTGGCATTCGATACGGACGAGCGGATCGTGATGCGGCTGCTGGGGCTCGGTCATGGCGGATCGCCTCTCCTGTAGGTCGGGGGGATCTCCGTAACGGAGATGTAAATAGAGTCTACTCCGGTTTGGTCCCGGCAGATCCAGGCCCAAGCTCCTTGGTCCGGCTTCTCGTTTTGCGCTCCAAACCTGGCGAGGTCTGGAACAGACCCGGCCAGGTCTGGAGCAAACCCGGCTGGGTCTGGAGCAAACCTGGCCAGGTCTGGACAAACCCGGCCGGGTCTGGAACAGACCTGGCTAGGTCTGGAGCAGACCTGGCCGGGTTTGGAGCAAACCCGGCCGGGTTTGGAGCAGACCTGGCTGGGTCTGGAGCAAACCTGGCTGGGTCTGCTCCAGATTCCGCGAGGCCTACGCCGCCGGCGTCCAGCGCTGGAAGAACGAGGAGATCTCGGCCACGGAGAGGAGGGCGCTGGAGTTGCGGAACTCGCCGTCGCGCTGGGCGACCACCAGCGAGCCGTCCGGCTCCAGGATGGCCACCGAGGGGATGCCGCTCCCCACGTTCATGCCGTACTCGGCCATCAGATCCAGATTGCGGTCGCGGTTGCCCACCGAGACCTTGACCACCACGAAGCCGGGATCGACGATCGGCGCCACCAGCCGGTGGCCGAGGGCGCGCTTGAAGGCTTCGCAGTCCGGGCACCAGTTGGCGCCGAACACCACCGCCACCCGCTTCCCCTCCACCGCGGCCTGCCGGCAGGCCGCATCGATGGCGGCGCGGGTATCCTCCTGGTCCTGGGCCCGGTCGTGGGTGCGAGAGGTTTCCATATCGCCCTTATTGTGCCATTAAAAAGGCATAGCGGGACTCTAATGCAAAAGAGACTATCCCTCCGGTGTCACATAGGCCGCCGTGATGCCGCCGTCGACCAGGAAGGTGGCGCCGGTGGTGAAGGAGGACTCGTCGGAGGCCAGGAAGAGGGCGGCTCTGGCGATCTCGGCCGCCTCGCCGAAGCGGCCCATGGGGATGTGGACGAGGCGCCGCTGGCGCTTCTCCTCGGTGTCCAGGTATTTCATCAATAGCTCGGTGCGCAGGGGGCCCGGGCAGAGGGCGTTGACGCGGATCCTCTCGCGGGCGTGGATCACCGCCAGCTCGCGGGTCATCGCCAGCACTCCCCCCTTGCTGGCGGTGTAGGCGAGTTGTGGCGTGGCCGCGCCCAGGACCGCCACGAAGGAGGCGGTGTTGATGATCGAGCCGCCGCCGGCGCGCCGCAGGGCCGGGATGCCGTATTTGCAGCCCAGGAACACCCCCTTGAGATTGATGCTCATGGTGAGGTCCCAGACCTCCTCCTCGGTCGCCACCGCGTCGTCGTCGCGGGCGTGGGAGATGCCGGCGTTGTTGAACAGCACGTCCAGCCGGCCGAAGCTCTCCTCGGCGGCGCGGATCATCCCTTCGGCGTCGGCCGACTTGGAGACGTCGGCGTGGACGTAGACCGCCTCGCCGCCGGCCCTCCGCAGCTCCTCCACCACCGCTTGGCCGGCCTCGTCGTTGACGTCCGCGACCACCACCCGGGCCCCCTCGCGGGCGAACAGCAGCGCCGACTCGCGTCCGATCCCCGAGCCCGCGCCGGTGATGAGGGCGACTTTGTTTGTAAGACGCATTGGATGCCTGACGTCCGCGACCACCACCCGGGCACCTTCGCGGGCGAACAGCAGCGCCGACTCGCGTCCAATCCCCGAGCCCGCGCCGGTGATAACGGCAACTTTGTTTTCCAGACGCATCCGATCCTCCTATGCCCGTTCGAAATACCGCGCCCGCTCCCAGCAGGTCACCACCTCGTCGAACTTGCGCTGCTCGGTGCGCAGGAAGTGGAGGTAGTGCTCGGTGACGTCCTCGCCGAAAGCCTCGCGCGCCAGGCCGCTGCGCTCGAATTCGTCGATCGCCTCGCGGAGGGTGCCGGGGATGCGCGGCAGCTCGCGGGCGGCGTAGAGATCCCCCTGGAAGACCTCGGGCGGCTCGATGCGGTTGCGGATGCCGTCGAGGCCGGCGGCGATGGCCGCGGCGTAGGCGATGTAGGGGTTGGCGTCCGCTCCCGGGATGCGGCATTCGATGCGCAGAGAGGGTCCGTGGCCCACCACGCGGAAACCGGCGGTGCGGTTGTCGTAGCTCCAGGCGATGGCGACCGGCGCCCAGGAGCGCGCCTGGTAGCGCTTGTAGGAGGCGACGTAGGGTGCGTAGCAAGCGGTGAGGGCGCGCGCGTGATGGAGCCAGCCGCCGAGGAACCAGCGGAAGGTGTCGCTGGCCTCGACCGGCCCCGTCGGCCGGTCGCCCGGAAAGGCGTTGCCGCCGCCGTCCGCGCCCCAGAGGCTGACGTGGAGGTGGGCGCTGGAGCCGGTGTGCTTCTCGTCCCATTTGGCCATGAAGGTCACCGCCCGGCCCTGCGCCCAGGCGATCTCCTTGGCCGCGTGCTTATAGATCACGTTGCGGTCCGCCTGGGTGAGCGCCTCGCTGTAGCGGAGGTTGATCTCCTGCTGGCCGAGCCCGGCCTCCCCCTTGCTCACCTCGATGGGGACGCCGCTCCTGCCCAGGTGCCGGCGGATGGCGCCGATCAGCTCCTCCTCCTTGGTGCCCTGGAGGATGTGGCTTGCGCACGTCCGGGTGCTGCGCCAGGGCCGATCCGGCGGCGCTCCCTGGTCCCGGCACGACGTTGAGCACGCCGGGCGGCACTCCGGCCTCGGCGGCCAGCTCGGCCAGCCGCAGGGCGGTCAGTGGGGTCGCGGAAGCCGGCTTGACCACCACCGAGTTGCCCAGCGCCAGGGCGGGAGCGACCTTCCAGGTGGTGATGGCGAAGGGGAAGTTCCACGGCACGATGAGGCCGCAGACCCCGACCGGCTCGCGGAAGGTGAGGCCGGTGCCGGGCGCGCCGACCGGGACGGTCTGGCCGCCGAACGCCGGGATGAGGCCGGCGTAGTACTGAAAACAGGCGGCGCCCATCTCGATCTCGCCGCGCTCGACGAGGCCGCCCAGATCCTTCAGGGTCAGCATGCCCTTCTCGCTCATCCCGCTCTCCTTCGGCTATTCGGTCGCGATGGTCATTCCATGGAGATGAATACGCTCTTCCATTCGCTGTAGTGATCGAGCGCCACGGGGCCCAGCTCGCGCCCCATGCCGCTGCGCTTGACGCCGCCGAACGGCATCTCCAGGTGGACGCTCCAGCTCGAGTTGACCGAGATCACGCCGGTCTCGACGGCGCGGGCCACCCGCAGCGCCCGGCCGACGTCGCGCGTCCAGAGCGAGCCGGAGAGGCCGTAGATCGAGCCGTTGGCGAGCCGGACGGCCTCCTCCTCGCTGTCGAACGGCAGGATGGCGACCACGGGACCGAAGATCTCCTCCCGCGCGATGGCCATCTCCGGCGAGACGTCGCGGAAGACCGCCGGCTCGTAGAAGCTGCCGCGGTCGTAGCGCTCCCCCGCCATCGCCCGGCCGCCGGTGCACAGCCGCGCCCCCTCCTCGACGCCGCGCCGCACCCAGGCGTTGACCTTGGCACGGTGCTCGCGGGAGATCAGCGAGCCCATC
>QHVW01001035.1 GCA_003223675.1 Acidobacteriota bacterium | reverse complement strand
CCTTCGCGGCCGGCGAGCACCGGCTCCGTCTGTTCGGAATCCGCAATGGCAGACGGGAGATCCTCGGCGAGTATGCGTTCCAGATCGCCCCGTGAGACGGCGGCGCTCCTGGTCGCCGGTCTGCTGCTCGCCGCCTGCGAACGGTCGCCGCCCGTTGGGAAGCCGGCCGCGCGGCGCGCCGCGCCGGCCCACCCTGCCGCCCGGGTCCTCCGTCTCTCTCCCGGGGTGCTCGACGAGACCGTTCTGAAAGGCGGCGAAGAGCGCGCCTATCTGCTCGACCTCGCCGCGGGCCGGTACGCCGAGCTGGTGGTCGAGCAGCAGGGGATCGACGTGGAGGTGCGCCTGCGCGCGTCCGATGGTCGCGTCGTGGCCGCCGTCGACAGCCTCAACGGCATGATCGGGCCTGAGCCCCTGCCCTGGCGTCCGGCGACCGCGCGCGACCGCGCCCGGGTGGAGGCCGAGCGTTCGCTGGCGGCAGGCGTACGGCTCTACCAGGAGGACAAACCCTCGTCGCTCCAGGCGGCGCTGGCACTGGAGAACGAGGCCCGCGCTCGTTTCCGCGCCCTCGGCCTGCCCGGGCGGGAGGCCGAAGCCCTGTTCTGCCTGGGGTCGTACCACGACCGGCTGGCCGAGAACGAAGCGGCCGCCGATTTCTACCGGCAGGCTCTGGCGATCTTCGACGCTCTGGGGGACGAGGCGCGGGTCGGGGTCACCTTGAGCAATCTCGGCAAGCTCGAGCGCAATAGCGGACGGGCCGGACCGGCGCTCGCCTTGTACCGTCAGGCACTCCCCCTGCTTCGCCGGTCCCGCAACCAGCCCGAAGAGGCGCTGGGCCTGAGCAACCTCGGCCGCGCCGCCATGGACGCCGGAGAGAACGGTGAGGCCCTTGCGGCTTTCGAGCAGGCGCTCTCTCTCGAACGCTCCCTGGGCGACCGGGCCGCCGAGGGGGATACGCTGAGCAATCTCGGCCTTCTGGAGACGTCTCTGGGCCAGATCTCGCGGGCGCTCGATCACCTCGGCCAAGCCGTGGCTCTCCAGGAAGCCCGCGGGGACCGCCGTGGGCTGGGCGTTACCCTGGCCGAGATCGGGGTAGCGCGCGCGCTTGGCGGCCACTCCCGCCAGGAGGTCCAGGCGGCCTTCCAGCGAGCGCTCCGGCTCCAGCGCGAAATCGGAGACCGCCGGGATGCTGTGACGCTCCACAACCTGGGCTGGTATCTCTACCGGGTAGGGGAAATCCCCCAGGCGGAGCGGATCCTCCGGCAGGCGCTCGCGATCTTCCAGGCCCGCGAGGAACGCGCCAACGAGGCCGGAGCCCTCGTCAACCTGGGCGGTATCGATCTGGAGCGTGGGCGTCTGGCCGAGGCCGCGGCATCCTTCACGCGGGCGCGGGCTCTGGCGGCCGAGATCGGCGATCCCGAGAAAGAGGCCTACGCCCTGTTCGGCCTCGCGCGCGTTCACCGCGCGACGCGGCGGCCGGCGGCAGCTCTCACTGCCATTGAAGGTGCCACCACCCGCGTCGAGGCGCTCCGCCGCAAACCGGTCAGCCTGGACCTGCGGATGACGTTCTTCGCCTCCAAACAGGACATTTATGATCTCCGCGTCGATCTCCTGATGGATCTCCACCGGCGGGAGCCTCGGGCGGGTTATGACGCGCGGGCTCTGATGGCCAGCGAGGAGGCGCGGGCGCGCACGCTGCTCGATCTCCTGGACAAGGCACATGTCCAGACCGTCTCCAGCGCTGCCAGGCTCACGCCAGCCTCGGCACCGGGATTCCATGAGATTCAAAGGCAGGCCGCCGAGCCCGGGACCGTGGTCCTCGAGTACTACCTGGGCCGGGAGCGCAGCTTCCTCTGGGCCTTGACGCCCGGAGCGATCGAAAGCTTCGAGCTGCCGCCGCGCGAGGTGCTGGAGGCGGAAGCTCGCCGTGCCGCCTTCCTCCTGGCCGCCAGCAACCAGGCCCTGGCCCGCCGGCAGGCCGAGCTCGCCCTGGCCGATC
>QHVW01000096.1 GCA_003223675.1 Acidobacteriota bacterium | reverse complement strand
GGGCGGTATCCTCGCCCTCTGGCGGGCCTCGCATCGCCCTCTGCTGGTGCATTGTGAGGGAAAACCGGACGGCGAGCCCCGCTTCCTGATGCGAGTGGACTCCTGGCAGACTGTCATTTTCGGTATTGGTGACCGGGAATCTCTGTTCCGGTCGCGGTTCCTTGCGCAGCTTGAATCTCCTCCGACGGAGCGGTTTCGATGGCATGCGGAGAGGGTCTGGTATTGGGGGCTTGACGGTAAGGAGGAGCGGGAGCAGATCGTCCTGAGCTTTGGTCGCGGCCTCGTGTACTGCCAAATCTATCAATATGGTAAGGACCTCTATATAGGTTGGGACGGCAGCATCAATTATGGACAGTGGGTGGAAAAGCAGGTGGTCAGGGGCATCGACAAAAAGACGCGAAGGCTCACCTCAATCATGAGTGTCAACCCAGGAACGCAAACGGTGTCTGAGTACGACTTGATAGACCTCAACTGTCTTATGGAGTGGACCCACGCGCAATTGGTCAAGCTGGCGAAAGATTTTATCAGTGAGTTGAAGATCGACCAGGAGATCGATTTCAAAATCCTCCGCGGGGACCGCCAGGGAATCACCGGAGAAAAGAAGGACGGAGAAAAGAAGGACACTGCCAGGGACCGATTGAAGACGGCTTTCAAGAGAGTGGAATAGTATCAGGTCACTATGTATATAGCGCGGTTCGAGCTTGGCGGAGAGCAGTGGTTACAAGCCGGTCTTCGCTTGAATTTCTGTGCGGCGTCCGTGTCCGGAACTCCGTGGTCCAAGATGCTCCGACACCTCGTTGGCGGGGTGATTGACGCCTCGCAGCTCCGGTTTGGATACCGCGTCTCGCTCAACGGAAGCGGCTTGGAGCGCACTCTCTTCATGCTGGCCAGGGCCGAAGACGAGACCCTGCTCCGTCGATGTC
Organism: Acidobacteriota bacterium; assembly: GCA_003223675.1. Lineage (GTDB taxonomy): Bacteria > Acidobacteriota > Thermoanaerobaculia > Multivoradales > UBA5704 > DATARR01. The sequence continues at coordinate 4,876 of QHVW01000096.1, read as the reverse complement.
TGGCCTCCTTCACAAGGTTGAGCATCGTCCAAGACGATTCGGTGCAGATTCCACAGAGCCGACAGGAATATGATCCGTGGTCGGATCTCTTTCCACGCTATCGGGTCCCCGTCGTGGTTCCTGCCTATAAGGCTCTGGGGGACCTGTGGGTGGCTTGTGACTTCAACGGGCGCTCTCTGATCGATAAGCTTTTTACGGAAGCTGCCGCGCGCGGTCATGATCTCGCGTACCACGCGAATTTCGAGCCTCTCACCGTAGATCCGATGCTGCGCCGTGAGGCAAGAAAGAACGCCACGCGAATCGGCCTGATCGCCGGTGCACCGAGAGGGCTGGGAGAAGCCCAGGAAGAATTGGCCAAGAGACTGGATACCGCGGCCTACCTCGCCGAAGAATTGTTCGGCTTGTCCTCTGCCGACGGAGTGGATTGGTTACGGGGTGCGCTACGGAGATATTTTGCCGAAGCGTATGAAGAGTGGCGGCTTGAGCCTCCCGATTTCCCGCCGGACGAAGAGCTCTACGAGCTGTCTCTGCTCGCGATGCGGCACCGGAGCGCATTCGAAGAGCTCTCTCTACAGGAGATCTGCTCGACCAGCGTGGAAGAGGAGGACCTGCAGGGCCTGTTCTCCTGGTGCCCCAACGAAGAAATCTGCACCTCTCTGGAGGCGTCAGGCCGTCTCGTCGACATCAAATCGTTTCCTGACGAGGCGAAAGAGATTTCGAGAGTAGAGTGGCCAGCCGGGACTCCGGAGCCGGTAAGGGATTCTGCGAGAAACTATATATTCATTAGTTACAAGAGAGGAGATCATCTCCGGATTTCCCCCATCCTTCGGCGACTGGCGGAATGGGGATACAAAATCTGGTACGATCGGGGAATCCCGGGTGGCTCGGAATGGGATGCGGTTCTCGAAGAGAGGCTGGAGAAGTGTTGCCTGGTCATCGTCTTTGTCAGTCAGAAGGCGATTGACTCCCGGTATGTGCGGAGAGAGGTCCGATTCGCGGACACGTTGAAGAAAGCCATTGTTCCTGTGCAGTTGGAGGCGGTGGAATTGGCGCATGGCATGCGTATGCTCTTGAACGAGCTTCAACTCGTAGACTGCTTTGCGCTCGAAGGAATGGACCAGCTCAAAGGGGCAATCCAATACGCTCTCGACAGGAGCAAGGGTTCTGGACCAATACGCTAGCCAGAGGGCGCGAGACGTCGCCCTGACCCTGTCCGATTCCCACGGCCGGCAGCTCCACGCCGAATCCGCGGCCGTCCGCCTCGAAAGGCGGGGCTCAGCGGTGGGGCGGCGCCCCTCCCAGGAGCGGCCTGATCCGCGGCGCCAGCGCCTGGCCCATGGCCTGGTGGCCCGCCGCGTTCCAATGGGTGTCGAGAGGGTAGCGGAGCCGGGGCCAGCGCGCCCGCGGAATGAGGTCGTCCGCGGCCACCCAGGGGACCCCGAGCTGCTGGAGCCGGGCCTGGAGGAGGCCGCGGTCGTGCAGAAACACCGGGCCGCGATCGTCGATCATCACCGCCAGGAAGGCGGCCCCGGACCGGCTCGCCAGCCGCTGGGCCTCCTGGAGGTTGCGCGCGGTGGGCTCGAGGTCCGCGGCGGTCGTGACCTCCGGCCGCGTGCTGTGGTGGATCGCCTTGCGGGCCGCGTCCGCGAGCGAGGGGAGCGCCACGCGCGCCAGGTTGGAGTAGCGCTCGGCGTACGCCGTGGCCGTGCCGAGGACGGGGAGCTTGGTCTCGCGCAGATAGAGGTTGCCGTCGAGCAGGATCAGGCGGTCGACGTACCCCTGGCCCACGATGTAGCCCCCCTTGTAGACGAACGGCGAGGCGCAGCGCCCGAGGTCCCAGGTGGGAGAGAGGAGCATCACCACTACCCGCGGCTGGAGGAGGGGCAGATAGCGTCGCAGCCGGCCGACCATCTGGGCGCTGCTGTAGCCCGGCACGCCGGCGTTGTCGACGCGCACCCCGAGCGTCCGTTCCAGCACGGCCGACCAGGTCGCATCGGCTGGCACCCCTTCGCCGAACGTCATCGAGTCGCCGAGGGCCAGGACCCGGGGCTGGGGCGGAGCCATGTGCGGCTGGGCTCGGAGCCCCTGGCCGTCGATCGCCACCGGCACGTCGAACTCCTTGCTCTGGGCGATCTCCCTGCCCTGGAAACCCGGCCGGAGGGTGTAGCCGCTGGGAGCGGGCTGGAACAGGTACCGCGGATGGTTGCCGCCCGCGAACCAGGGGGAGCCCCGGCCGATGGCCCCGATCCCAGGATGCGGAGCGCGGCCTCGGCGAACAGCAGGGTGATCAGGATCGAGACGGCGGAGAGGGCCAGTTTCTTGCGCATGGGGGTCGTCTGTATCGAGGCGAGCTTACCGGTAGGGATTCTCGCATGGACCCAGCCCCTCTATCATTCTGTGCCATACTAGAAGCCCAACCCTCTTGAATCGGAGCCCTTGAGCATGCCTCCCACCGGGTTGAAGCCACGATGAGCTTGGGGGAGCGGACCCCGCCCGCGGTCGACGACCGCTCGCGCGGAGGACCGGAGGACGTCCTCCGCGCGGTGCGCGACTTCCAGCAGGGCGCCGACCGCGAGCAGAGCTTCGAGCTGCTCTTCCGCCGCTTCCGCCCGCGCGTCGAGCGCTTCCTGGCGCCGCGGGTTTTTTCGCCCGAGGAGCGTCTCGACCTAACCCAGGCGATCTTTCTGCGGATCTATAAAGGACTGGAGGGCTATCGCGGGGAGGGCTCGCTGGAAGGTTGGGTGCTGCACATCGCTTTCAACGTCTATCGGGATTGGCGCGACCGCCAGCCGGGAGGCCGGAACGCGGTGCCGGAGATCTCCATCGAGGATCTGCCCGTGGCTCCGGAGCCGGCGCCGGGCGCCCAGGTCCCCTCGCCGTCCGCCGCCGCCTCGCCGCTCGACCGCATCGTGCGCGAGGAGCGTCTGGAGGCCCTGCGGCAGGCGATCAGCGAGCTGGCCCCCAAACAGCGCCTGTGCGTGGAGCTGCACGTCTACCAGGAGCGCACCATGCAGGAGATCGCCGCGGCCCTGCGGATCTCTCCGGAGACCGTCAAGGCCCACCTCTTCCAGGCGCGCCAACGGCTGTGGGACAAGCTGCACACCACTTTTGGAACGGTCGAATTCTGAGCGGGAGGTGACGACGTGGCAGAACGCCCATCCGACTTTCGCGGTACCCTCCTGGAGCTGATCGACGCGTCCCCGGAGCCCATGGATCACCCCTCTCCCGACCAGTGGATCGCCTACCAGCGCGGCGATCTCTCCGCGGACGACGAGGCGCGTTTCCAGGAGCACCTGGTGCGCTGCCGCGACTGCTTCGACCTGGCGGCGGCCGCGGCGGATTTCGCCCAGCCGGACGAAAAGCCGGGCGCGGCCCAGGAGCTCGAGACCGCCGCCCTCTGGCGCCTGCTCCGGCCGCAGCTCGATCCGCCGCCCCAGAACGTCCGCAAGATCACCGATGGCCCGAAGCGGCCATCCCGGGGGTTTCGCCTGCCCACCAGGCTAGCCGCCACCTTCTTCGTGGCGCTGGTGGGCATGACCGCCTGGAATCTGCAGCAATGGAGCGCCCGGAAAGCGCCGCGGCCCAACGTGCCCATCTTCGACGTCGTCGCCAACCAGCGCGGCCCCGCCGGGCAGGAGCTGACCATGCCGGCCGGTCCCCAGATCCTGGTGCTCCACCCCGACCCCTCGGAGCAACTCCCGGTCTACCACCTGACGATCCGCGACGCGACCAGCCGGGAGCTGTTCTCCTATAAGCTGCGGCTGAATCGGGACCTCGCCCTCACCCTCTACCTCCCCGCGGGGTTGCCGCCCGGCCGCTACCGGCTGGAGCTGGCGGACGGCGCGGGGAAGGTTCTGGAGACGGACCTCCTGCGGGTGACGGCGCCGGAATGAGCGGCGGCTTTTGTAGGGGCGGCCCTATGTGGCCGCCCTGGGTGGGGGATTTTGCCCACCCGGAGGTTGCCCCCACCCAGGGCGGCCACATAGGGCCGCCCCTACTCGTGCTCCTGCTCCTCCTCCTCGGCTGCCGTGGCGCGCCCTTCTGCGTGGGATCGCCGGTCCTGCGGATCGCCGTGCAGCCGGGCGACTACATCCACGCCGTGGCCGACCAGGGGCCGCGCGACGTCGCCCTGACCCTGTTCGATTCCCGCGGCCGGCAGCTCCTCAAGGAATTTCTGGGCCACGCCAGGCTGTCTCGCGTCCAGGGCGAGGACACCCAGAGCGTTCAGGGCGGCGGCCTCTTTGTCGCGATCCTTAGCCTGCCGGGCGATCTCGAGCGCTTCGCTGAACCGTTCACGGGCTCTCTCCGTCTCTCCCAGATCGCGATGGAGCTGACCCCGGTTGATCAAGATGCTGGCTCGCTGGCTGGAATCGCCGCCCGGCCCAAGGGCAAGCGCGCTGTCGAAGAGGTCCGCCGCCTCGTCATAGCGCCCGCGCAGGTGGAGCGCGTATCCCAAGGCGTTGGAGGTGCGCGCCTCGCCGGCGCGGTCTCCGATCTGCCGGCGCAGCTCCAGAGCCCGCCGGTACTCATTGATAGCGCCGTCGAGATCGCCGAGGTCGAAGCGGATCTCGCCACGGTGCTGCCGGACCAAGGCCTCGAAGACGGGGGCGCCGGAAAACAGAGGCTCGGCCCGGGTGAACGTCTTGAGGGCCGCTCTGTCGTCGTGCAGGCATTCGCGCTGGAGCAGGCCCAGGCCGAGGAGGGCCTCGGCCTGGCGCCGCGGCAGGCCGAGGCCCGCGAACCCGCGTTCCGCGCTCTCATAGGGAGCGACGCCGGAGCGGCATGCCTTCGGCTCGTGGGTCCGGCGCAACGCGTGGGCGCGGGCCAGCTCCGCCTCCGCGAGCGCCCGCTGGCGGTCCGCCGCGGTGGCGCGCCG
>QHVW01000095.1 GCA_003223675.1 Acidobacteriota bacterium | reverse complement strand
CTGCATGTCCGGCGCGTGGCCGGAGCCCACCGGCTTCAGCGTGCGCGTGAGCATGCAGAGATACATGGTGCCGGCGATGCTCATCTCCGCCTTCGCCGGCTTGTTCGTCTGCGGGTTGACCGGCGCCGTCCACCCGTCGCTCTGGAGCTCGGCGCAGGCCTTCTTGAGGGGTCTTTCGAACGGCCCGGCAGCGGCCGCGAGCGATGGGACGAGGGCCAGCGCAAACGATAGGAAGAGAATTCTCCTCATGGCACACCTCCACTCCGGATTCCTGGGTTGACGTGCTTCTCCTATCTTAGATGCGTATTGCCGGGTGGATCGGGGACATCGGTAGACCCCACTTTCCCGCGTCCGCGCCCTCTTCTTTTTTCTTTGGGCCCTCGAATCCGCCGTTTGGGCCCTCTTTTTCGCGGCTCGCGCCCTCATTCCCTCTGGAAGGGCCCATTCTTCCGCGCTTTGCGCCCCCGAAATTTTCGTTTGGATCACCAAGGTGCGCGTCTGAGCCCTCAAAGTGCGCGCTCGCGCCCTCTTTTGGGCGCGTTCCATCCCCTGTTGGGCAGGACCTTCCCTCTCGGGGATGCGACCGGCCCTCTCGAGGGCGCAACCGTCCCCCTCGAGGGCGCGGCGGGCCCAAAGAGGGGCGCTACCTCCCCCCTCGAGGGCGCGCTCGTTCCCGTCGGGGATGGAACCGTACCCTGCGAGGGCGCAACCGGAAAATCCGGGGGCGCTTCGCGCCCAAAAGAGGGCGCACAGCGCCCTTTCGAGGGCAGGTACGATCCCCGCGAGGGACGGTACGATCCCCAAAAGGGGCGCTCAGTCGTTCACCTTCTTCAACGCCGAGCCCTTGTGAGCCGCGACGTGGTCCGTCTTGTCGCTCTTGATTTCGTATTGCGGCTCATCCCTGCTCGCGTGGTGTGTATGCCCCTTGTAGTCGAAATCCTTCGTACGCACGCGGACGATCGTACCGCTCACAGGCCCGGCTTCTGAATTCCAGGTCACATGATCGCCGACTTTGAATTTTTCCGCCATCGATCCTCCTTCGCCTGGGCTCAGCATACCTTGGGAAGAGAAGTCTCCAGAGAGTACAATTCCCGTCGCCATGACCGCCAGGAGACTCCTGCCCTGCCTCCTTCCGTTCCTCCTCGCCGCCGCTCTCCACGGCCAGGGCAAGCCCCTCCACCTCGCGATCGGCGATCCCGCCCGCAGGGATAAGGAGGCGCCGGTGGTGCTCGACGGCGTCACGGATACGCGGACGGGCGAGGTCCTCACGCCCGCCGAGCTGCCGAAGCGGCTGGCGGGTGCGCGCCTGGTGCTGGTGGGAGAGAGCCATACGGACATGGACTATCACCGCTGCGAGCTCCGCGTTCTCCAGGAGCTCGTACGCGCCGGCCGGCCGGTGCTCGTGGGGCTGGAGATGTATCCCTACCCCGAGCAGCGGTTCCTCGACGGCTGGGTGGACGGCCAGCTCACCGAGGAGGCGTTCCTCCAAGCCTCCCGCTGGTATGAGAACTGGGGCTACAACTGGCTCTACTATCGCGACATCTTCCTCTTCGCCCGCGAGCACAAGCTGCGCATGTTCACCCTCAAAGAGGCGGCGCACATCCCCACCGACGTCGACACGTCGAGCCCCGAGCACCGCACGCTGTTCAAGTCCTTCTTCGCAGGAGGTGGCGATGCCATGCACTCCGGCATGAGCGACGCGCAGTGGGACGCGATGATCGCCGCCCAGTCCACCTGGGACGCCACCATGGCCTTCCACGCCGTCAAAGCGCTCCAGGACCACGGTGGGAAGGATGCGGTCATGGTCGTGCTCGTCGGCTCCGGCCACGTGGTCTACGGGCTCGGCATCCAGTACCAGGCCGCCCGCCACTTCCAGGGGAAGATCGCGACCGTGGTTCCGGTCAACGTCCGCGATCAGGGGGGGCATGAGGTGAAGACCGTCCAGGCGTCCTACGCCGATTTCGTGTGGGGCCTGCCGGCGCAGACCGATCCGCTCTACCCCGCTCTGGGCCTCTCCGCCAACCCCGTGGAAGGGGAGCGGGCCCTGAAGGTCATCCTGGTCTCCAAAGGGGCCCCCGCCGAGAAGGCCGGCGCTCAGGTGGGGGACGTGATCGTCTCCTTCGACGGCACGGCGGTGCCGGACAAGGAGACGCTGAATCGTCTCGTGGCCGCCAAGCGATGGGGCGACGAGGCGGCGCTGACGGTGAAACGGGGCGGCGAGACGAAGACGCTGCAGGTAATGTTGCGGCGGTGAATCCTGCCTGAAGCGATTTTCAGTAGCCTGCATGCTCAAAGGAGGAGAGCTGTCCATGCCAACCCCCCAAAAGGACCTTCCCACCAGCAGCACGGAGCAGACCCCGGAAGCGGATTCTTCCGGCGTCAGCCGCCGCAAATTCCTCGGCGGCCTCGGGGGCGCGGCCGCCGCGGCGATGGCGTCCGGCGTGCTCGGCGCCGCGGCCCTGGAGCCCGCCGCGCAGGCCGCGGCCGCCGCCGGCTTGGCGAGCGAGGCCCATCCGCCCTCCCCCGCCAACCTGCGGCGCAAGGCCTGCTGGGGCGTCCGCAAGAACATGGCCGACTACTGGTTCGATCAGGGGCTCGTCGCTCACCCCGTCAACGGCGACGAGGCCCGTTACGGCAGCAAGATCGGCAACTACTCCAAGAGCATGCGGCACAACGCATTCGGCGAGGTCGACCCGGATGATTACGACAGCCTGCTCAAGGCCATCGCGTCCGGCAAGGCGGCGGATTACGACGCCATGAGCCTCGCTCCCGGCGCCCGCAAGCAGACCAACCCGCAGTGCGGCCTCGCCTTCGACATGGAGGGCGCCGACAGCCAGGGCGTGGCGGTGCCTCCTCCCCCGGCCCTGGCCAGCAAGGAGATCGCCGGCGAGATGGTCGAGCTCTACTGGATGTCGCTGCTGCGCGACACCAACTTCCTCGACTACGGCTCCTCGCCGGCCGCGGCGGAGGCCGTCGCTGACCTCAACGCCTTCGGCGCCGATTTCAAGGGTCCCAAGCGGAACGGCAAGGTCACGATCCAGACCCTGTTCCGGGACATCGCTCCCGGCATCGGAGTCGGCCCCTATATCTCGCAATTCATGTGGCTCAACACCCCGTTCGGCGTCGAATACGTCGAGCGCAAGATGTGGACCCTGGCCGCGGGCTCGGATCACATGCAGAATTTCGGCGAGTGGCTGGCGGTCCAGACCGGCACGGTGCCCGGGACGCAACACTTCCTGGGCCAGCGGCGCTACGTGGTCAATGGCCGCGACCTCGCGGCCTGGGTGCACGTCGACGTCCTCTTCCAGGCCTATTTCAACGCTTGCCTGATCCTGATCAGCCCGCCGGACAGCTCGGACATCGGCGGCCGCGCGCGCTCAAGGCCACCTGGCACAAGAAGTGGCAGGTCCACCGCCGCCTGCGGCCCGAGGCGTTCGGCGGCCGCGTCGAGGTGCAGCTCAACCAGGACAAGGGGCGCTACGACGGCGTCCTGCACCCGAGCCTCTTCGACGCCAAGGTGCTCGACCGCATCGAGTCCTACAACCGTGAGAGCGTCCTGCTGCCGATAGCGTTTCCCGAGGGATCGCCGACCCATCCGTCCTACACCGCCGGCCACGCCACGGTGGCGGGCGCCTGCGTCACCATCCTGAAGGCGCTCTTCGACACCGAGAACCGTCCCATCCCGCACCCGGTGGTCCCCACCGCCGACGGCTCGGCCCTGGTGCCGTACACCGGCCCGGCGCTCACCCTGGAGGGCGAGCTGAACAAGCTGGCCTCCAACATCGCGACCGGCCGCAACATCGCCGGCGTCCACTGGCGCAGCGACGCCTACGAGTCTCTGCGGCTGGGCCAGAAGGTGGCGATCAGCATCCTGCAGGAACAGTCGAAGATCCACAACGAGGCCAACCCCTACTACATCTTCCGCGGCTTCGACGGCGAGCGGATCGTGGTCCGCGCGGGCGGCGTCTTCAACAGCGTGTAGGGCGCCCTTGCCCTCTGGGGCGTCCTGCCCTCCGAAGCCTCACCCTCGGTCCCTCTCCACTTCGTGGAGAGGGAGGGCCCGCGTAGGAAGGTGTTGTCGAGCTCGGCAGGATCTTGAAGACAGGTTCCCCCTCTCCACGAAGTGGAGAGGGGGCCAGGGGGTGAGGATTCGGAGGACAGGGCGCCCCGGCAGAACACTCCCGCTTTACATTTCTTACATTTGACGGCCCTGTCGCCGCTGCGCTATATCGCGGTGGGATGCCGTCCTTCCCGCTTCCTTCAACTTTCGCAGCTTTCGCCGAATGGGGGAGAAAACCATGCGTCGATCTCTGATCCTCGCCGCGCTCGCGGCGCTGGTGCTGGCCTCGGGGCCGGCCCGGGCCGCCGAGACGATCGATCCGGACCTGCTCGCCGGCCTGACGGCCCGACAGATCGGTCCGGCCACCATGAGCGGCCGCCTGCCGGCCCTCGACGTCGTCGAGTCCAATACCGACGTCATGTACGCCGGGGGAGCGGCCGGCGGCGTCTGGAAGTCCGTCAACGGAGGGCTCAGTTGGACGCCGATCTTCGACGACCAGCCGGTGGCCTCGATCGGCGTCATCACCGTCAACCAGGCCAACCCGGACGTGATCTGGGTGGGGACGGGTGAGGGGAACCCCCGCAACAGCGTCTCGAAGACGGAGCACATCCCCCGTCTCGTGCTCCATCCCAGCGACCCGAACGTCGCCTGGGTGGCGGCGCTCGGCCAGGTCTGGGGGGAGAACCCCGAGCGCGGCGTGTTCAAGACGACCGACGGCGGCAAGACCTGGCGCAAGGTGCTCTACGTCGATCCGCGCACCGGCGCGGCCGACCTGGCGATCGATCCCGGCAATCCCAACCACCTGTTCGCCGCGATGTGGGACTTCCGGCGCTATCCCTGGGGGTTCCGCTCCGGCGGCCCCGGCTCCGGCTTCTACACCAGCTACGACGGCGGCGAGACCTGGAAGCGCTACACCGAGGAAGATGGGTTCCCCAAGGGGAACCTCGGCCGCATCGGCGTCGGGATCTCGCGCTCCAACCCGAACATCGTCTATGCCCTGATCGAGGCCGAGAAGAGCGCGCTGCTGCGCTCCACCGACGGCGGCCAGACCTGGAAGGTGGCCAACTCCGACCAGCGCACCTCGGAGCGGCCTTTCTACTACTCCTACATCAAGGTCGACCCCCAGTGGCCGAACCGGCTCTACAACCTCACCGCCCGGCTGATGGTCTCGGAGAACAGCGGCGCGAGCTTCGAGGTCCTCGGCCGCTCGCGCGAGGTCCACGGCGACTATCACGCGATCTGGATCGACCCCCACGATGCCGACCACATCGTGACCGGCAGCGACGGCGGCATGGCGATCAGCCACGACCGCGGCGAGACCTGGCAGTTCGTGAGCACCTTGCCGCTCGGCCAGTTCTACCACGTGGACATGGACATGGATGTCCCCTATCACGTCTACGGCGGCCTCCAGGACAACGGCTCCTGGCGGGGCCCCAGCTCCGAATGGCGGCACGGGTCGGTGCTGAACGCGGATTGGGACGCGATCGGCGGCGGCGACGGCTTCGAGGCGCGGCCCGACCCCGAGGACTCGATGGCGGGGTACTCGGAGTCGCAGGGCGGATCGCTCGTGCGCTGGAACCTGCGCACCCGGGAGAACCGGTTCATCCAGCCGCCGGTGCTGCCGGGCCTCGAGCCGCTCCGCTTCAACTGGAACGCCGCCCTGGCGCAGGACCCGTTCGAGCCGGGCACGATCTACCACGGCAGCCAGTACGTCCATAAATCGACCGACCGCGGCGCCACCTGGACGACCATCAGCCCGGACCTGACCTCCAACAACAAGGAGTGGCAGCAGCAGCAGAAGAGCGGCGGCATCACCCTCGACGTCAGCGCCGCCGAGAACTTCACCACCATCCTCCAGATCGCCCCGAGCCCGCTGCAGAAGGGGGTGATCTGGGTGGGCAGCGACGACGGCCGGCTGCACGTCACCCGCGACGGCGGCCAGAATTGGACGAGCCTGGAGAAGAACGTCCCCGGCGTGCCGGCCAACACCTGGATCCCCTGCGTCCTGCCGTCGAAGTTCGACGCCGCCTCGGCCTTCGTGGTGTTCGACAACCACCGCCGGGAGGACTTCACCCCCTACGTCTACCGCACCGACGACTGGGGGAAGACCTGGAAGAGCCTCTCGACCAAGGACATCCGCGGCTACGCCCTGGCGGTCGAGCAAGACCCGGGTGACAAGAACCTCCTCTTCCTGGGCACCGAATTCACCCTCTACGTCTCGTCCGACGGCGGCGCGCACTGGACGCCATGGAAGAACGGCCTGCCCACCACCTCGATGATGGCGCTGAAGATCCACCCCCGGGACCTCGACCTGGTGATCGGCACCCATGGGCGCGCGATCTGGATCCTCGACGACATCACGCCGCTGCGCGCGGTCTCGGCCGCCACCCTCGCCGAGCCGGTTCACCTCTACCCCTCCCGGCCGGCGATGATCTACCGGGCCGTGCGGGGCTTCGGCGGCATCCGCGGCGGCGGGGCCGGCGAGTTCCAGGGCCGGAACGCTCCCTATGGCGCCACGCTCACCTTCTCGCTCAACGATCCCCACCTGCCGCTGCCGATCGACGAGAAAGAGCGGCAGCGCAAGGAGGCCGAGCGCGAGAAGGCCCGCATCGCCACGGCCCGGGTCGGCAGCCAGAGCGATCAGCCGACCGGGGCACCGCGCGAGGACGTGCCGTCGCGCGCCGAGGAGGCGGGCGCCGAGGCGGCCGCGGGAGGCGAGGCGGCCGCGATGGGTGGTGGGGGAGGCCGCCGCGGCGAGCGAGGGGGGCCCAAGGCGGAGATCCGGATCACCGACGCCTCCGGCAAGCTCGTGCGCACCCTGAAGCCGGAGGTCAAGCAGGGGATCAACCGGGTGACCTGGGACTTCGGCCGCGAGCCATACCGCAATCCGGAAGGCGAGGGGCGCGGCGGCGGCTTCTTCGGCGGCAACGACAGCGGACCCAATGTGGTCCCCGGCACCTACAACGTGGTGGTCAAATACGGCAACCATGAGGCCAAGGGGACGGTGACGGTCCAGCCCGATCCGACCCTCAAGGCCGCCGACGCCGACTGGCGAGCCTGGGACGCTGCCACCGTCCGGGTGGGCCAGCTCCAGAACGCCGCGGCGGACGCCGTCAACCGCATCGGTGCCACCCGCAAGGACGTCAACGCGGCCCTTGCCAAGCTCGACGCTCGCGACAAGGAGCGGGAGCAGCAGGACGGCGGCGACGCGAAGGGGAAGAGCAGCGACGCGGACAAGGCCGTGCGGCAGGCCGCGCGCGACCTCCAGAAGAAGCTCACCGCCGTGGAGCGGCGCTTCCGCGTCCCCACGGACACCAAGGGGCTGTTGGAGGACGACACCACCGCGCTCAGCCGGATCGGCAACGCCCGCCGCGCCATCGGCACCTCCTGGGAGACGCCGAGCGCCACCACGAAGGCCTACATCCAGGAGGCGGAGACGGCCACCCAGGCCGCCCTCGCCGACTTCAACAAGCTGTACGCCGAGGACGTCCCCGCCTTCCAGAAGAAGCTGGCCGACGCCAAGATCGATCTGGTGACGGATCAGGGGCCGATCGAGGTGAAGTAGCCGCCCACTCCGGCCCTCCCCAGCGGGAGGGCCGGCGCTCTTCCCAAAAGAGAGGTCCTGCCGGGGCTGTGTTATTCTCTTCCGAGAATTTCAGGCCCCTTGTGCGGATCAATGTCCAGGCTTCTCTCCTCCGTGATGGGCAGGGTCGGCTCAGCGCTCTATGCGACTGTGGTGACCACGCTCGGCCTCCTGGCGGGTTTGTGGGGCTCCCTCTACAGCTCCGAGATCCGCAGCGCGTGGCCGTTCCATTCCGGTCCATACCAGGGCGCGTCAGCTCACGCCCTGTTCTTCTGGAGCCTCGTCCTTTCCGCGACCTTCCTCTTCTTCCTGGGGCAGGTGCTCGTCGAAAAGGCGCGCCGGCAGGCCGAGCAGGAGCTTACGAAGAGGTCGGACAAGTTGGAGGAGCTGATCCGGACCCAGCCTCCCGAAGAGTTCCTCTCGTTGTGCTCCCAGCTTTATAAGACCTGCTTCGCCACGCAAGATGCCTTCAAGTATTCTCATGGGCAGAAGCTCGAGCCCGAAGAGGTCGCCCAGTCCGTCCGGCTCATCCTTCAGACTTTCGTCGTCCTGGCCCAGAGCTTCGATAGGGCCCCGAACCTGCGATATGCCGCCAACGTCATGCTTTTCCGGGATGCGCAACGGCTCACTCCCGACGCCCGGACGGAAATCAAGCAGAGGCTGCGGTTCTGCGATCAGGAGATCGGCATCGAGAACCTGCGGGGTGTGTTGGATCTCCGGTGCGACCTCTCGACGGTCTCCCTGTCCAGCAACGCCGATCCCGATCCTGATCTGAAACCGTTCGCCCTCCCCATCCCCTGGCGGGACCATCCAGGCAAGGTGTTTCCCGGCGAGGCTGAATACAGATCCAGGCTGCTCCCGGGAGCCCCTCGGGCGTTCTATAAAGGGAGAATGGAGTGCTATCCGGACACCTCAACGCTCCGGGCTTGGTGCGAAAGATACGGCGACTTCAGCCCGGGAATTCAACAGGACCTTGACGAATACTTCCGCAACCATGCAATGGGAATTCACGTAAAGAGCTTTGTGTCGATTCCTCTGTGGAATCCGCAATTGGAAAACGAAGTCTTGGGAATACTGAACTTGCACCGAGATGAACCCGGTATATTGAAGGCGGAGCCGCTGCAAGACAATTTTTCCAGGTGGTCACGCCGAACGTCTTGACGCTGGAGAGGCTTCTCTCCAGCCTTCGTGCGGTGGAGGGCAACGTCTGCTAAACTGATTCATGCCTACCCTGTCTGTGGGTAGAAAGGAACGACGATGGCGAACAAGACGACGGAAACGGACTCTGTCAAACAGCGCTTGAAGCGTATCGGCGCCGAGCTGAGCCGTATTGAGCGGACCGGACTGTGGCCTGTCTACAAGGTCGAGCGGGATGGGGACAGCCACTTCTCGATCCGGATCGTCTCCCCCTTCCCTCCCGAGGAGGATTCCGAGTAGCCCGCTCGCGCCGATCGGAGCCTCCCATAGCGCGCCATCGGCTTTATTGAAGCCAGGACGCTTCCCGCAGGTGATGGAAGTTGATGACCTCCGCTCCCCGCCTCTGCAGAGCGAGGTAGAGGTGGAGATCATCGGTCAGGATTGTCAGATCCTGGGGCGGGCAGGCGAGAATGGACGCATCCGTCAGTCCCAGCCGGCTGAATTCGGCGACCCCGACCGCCTCACGGCTCTGTATGTGCCGCTCGTCAAAGACGGGCACCAGGGCACCCAATAGAGCCCACAGTTTCGTCTTGGTCTTCTCGTCCGTCTGTCCCAGGTGGTTGCTCACCTCGGTGAGGATGTTGGGAGTCACGACGATCCCGCCGAACTGGCGCAGCACTCTGTCGAGGAGCAGGAAGTCTTCAACGGTGAAGGTATCCGTCCTCTTGTGTCGCGCGATCCGGTCCGGGCTTATCGAGCCAACAATGTAGAGGAGGAGGATATTGGTGTCGACGAGGAGCTTCTTGCCGCGCCGCCCCGTCCGTTGCCTAGGACGTTTCGTCATTGCTTGAAGAGTTTCACGGCAGCGACCTCGCCGGAACGTGCGTCAACGCGAAAGACTTTGTACTCCCGTTCCGTTTTCGGCTCAAGCGTCACGAGCGACGAGCCTCCACGGCTTTTCCTCGAATAAAGGTGCGGCCTAGTGAAGCCAAGAGTCACGAGCCAGTAACGCCGGTCATCCGACCGTTCGACGGCCTCAAGACCCAGCGCCTCAATTTTTTCGGACTCGAATAGAGTACCGGCGAAGTCCTTGGCGCGCTGTACGGCATCTTTGATATCGATCTCGGAAACCGGCGTTGGCATCGGCGACTCCCAAAGTTGTCCTCTAAATTCTTACACAGATCTTTCCGAAATGCCCCCCCGCCGCCATGTGCTCGAAGGCGGCGGGGGCCTCCGCCAGCGGGAAGGCGCGGTCGATCACCGGCTTCAGGCCGTGCAGGGCGATCGCCCGGTTCATCGCCTCGAAGCTCTCGCGATCCCCCACCAGGATGCCCTGGACGCGGATCTTCTGCATGAAGATGTGGGTGAGCAGGAGCTCGGCCTTGGTCCCCGCCAGGTTGCCGATCAGGCTCAACCGTCCGCCGAAGCGGACGGCCTGGAGCGACTGCTGCAGCGTGCCGGCACCGCCCACCTCGACCACATGGTCCACCCCCTCCCCGCCGGTGAGCTCCTTCGCCCGAGCCCCCCAGTTGGGGACCTCGACGTAGTTGATCGTCTCGTCCGCCCCCATCGCGCGGACGCGGGCGAGCTTCTCGTCACGGCTGGAGGTGGCGATCACCCGCGCGCCCAGGAGCTTCGCGATCTGTAAGGCGAACAAGGAGACGCCGCCGGTCCCCTGGACGAGCACCGTGTCACCGGCCGTGATCCCTCCCTCCGTCACCAGGGCGCTCCAGGCGGTCACCGCGGCGCAGGGGAGGGTCGAGGCCTCCTCGTCCGTGAGGTGGTCCGGGGTCTTCACCAGCCCTTCCTGATCGAAGACGGCGAGCTCGGCCAGCGTGCCGTCGAGCGGACCGCCGAGGGTCGAGCGCAGCCGCTCGCGGGTGGGACGGCCGGCGATCCACTTCTGGGCGAAGACGGTGCAGACGCGGTCGCCCGGCTGGAAGCGGGTCACCCCCTCGCCGATCCCCACCACCTCGCCCGCGCCGTCCGAGCAGGGGATCAGCGGCAGCTTCTGCTTGGGGTTGTACTTCCCCTCGACCGTCAGGAGATCCCGGAAGTTGAGCGAGGCGGCGCGCAGGCGGACCAGCACCTGGCCCGGCTGGGGAACCGGATCGGGCCGCTCGACGAGAGTCAGATTGCCGAGGCCGAAGGCGTCGCGGATCTCGACGGCGCGCACCTGGGTCAAGCCTCCAGGGCCCGGCGCATTTTGTCGAGGAGATCGCGGGCGGTCGATTCGCTGAGCTTCCCCGCGGGCCAGCCGATGCCAAGCCCCTGGCCGCCGAATTTCGGGATGATGTGGAAGTGCACGTGCATCACCACCTGATGGGCCGCCGAGCCGTTGTTCTGCAGCACGTTGTAGGCGGTGGCGCCGGTGGCATTCATCACGGCCCGGCAGAGGCGCGGCAGCACGCGGCCGAGGGCGGCGGCCGACTCGTCCGAAAGCTGATGGAGCTGGGCCTTGCGCTCCTTGGGGATGACCAGGGTGTGGCCTTCCGAGAGCGGGCCGATGTCGAGGAAGGCGAAGACGTGGTCGTCCTCGTACACCTTGTAGCTCGGGATCTCCCCCGAGAGGATCTTGTCGAAAATGGTGGGCTGGTGGTCGCTCATGAGGCCGTATTCTATAGGCCATGGACCGCCAACCCGGATGGGACGAGGCCGACAGCCGCGACTTCATCGATCTCGGCCGCTTCTTCGTGCCGGAGCGCGAGGAGCAGATCGCGGCCGTGCTGGGTCTGATCCCCGATCCCGGCGACGGGCTCCTGGTGGATCTCTGTTGCGGCGAGGGGCTCCTCTCCCGGGCCCTGCTCGAGCGCTTCCCGCGCGCCCGGGTGCTCGCCTTCGACCTCTCGCCCACCATGCTGGCACAGGCCCGCGCCACTTGCGCCGTCATTTCCGGCGGGGCCGGCCGTTTCGACACCCGCCCGTTCGATCTGGCGGACCGCTCCTGGCGCTTCCGGGATCAATTCCCCGCGCCGGTGCACGCCTTCGTCAGCTCGCTGGCCATCCATCATCTGGATGGAGAGGGCAAGCGTCAGCTCTACCGCGACCTCGCCGCCGCCCTCGCTCCCGGCGGCGCGCTGGTGATCGCCGACCTCGTCCAGCCGGCCACTCCGCCGTCCCAGGCCCTGGCGGCGAAGGCCTGGGACGACGCCGTCCGCCGGCGCTCCCTGGAGCTGGCCGGAGGGCTCGGACCCTACGAAAAATTCCTTGACATGCGCTGGAACCTCTGGGCCGAAACCGAGCCGGACCCGATCGATCACCCCTCCACCCTCCTCGACCAGCTCCGGTGGCTGGAAGAGGCGGGGCTGAACGGGGTGGACGTAGCCTGGTTGAAGGCGGGGCATGCGGTCTTTGGAGGAATACGGTAAGCTCCGGAGCCTCGTGCCCTCGGAGCGTCCCCCCGCCCGGAACCTCACCCCCGTCCCCTCTCCCATCGCCCTCCCGCCGACCGGGAGAGGGGGACCCTGCTAAGGCGATGGTGCTTGTAGGAGGCGTTATCGGTCGGATCCGTCGGATGGCCTCTTTTTTAAGCCGGCCTCCTATGGGCAACACCGCCCCAGCCAAGTCCCCCTCTCCCGGACGGTGGGAGGGCGATGGGAGAGGGGACAGGGGTGAGGTTTCGGGCGGGGGGAGGCACGGCCCCTAACCTGGCCCCGCTCTTGCATTTACGCGCGATCGTGAGGAGAGCCGGCTTCCCCCCCGCAGGTTTCCGTCCCGCGTCCCACGGCGGTCCGCTCAGCGCGGGCTGGCGGCGTGCGTACCGCCTGTCCGGGTGGGGAATGAAGCCGTCCGCGTCCGAAATGGCCAACAAAGCGTCCAATCCTCTTGACAGGGAGGAGAAGTCCGCTATTGTTAAAAGCGTGGACGCGAACGTGCCTCCCGACCAACCTCCGAGTACCGTGGACAGCCCGTCCAGAGCTTCCCGGCTCGGGCTGTCTGCCACCGGCATCGCCATCGCTTCCCACCGTCCCGGTTGTCTCCCTTCTTCCGGCCCCTCTCCAGCGCAAGCTTCCGTAGCCAGTTCCGGCTGCGGTGTCACCCCTTCCGGGTTGACGTACTAACCGATCATGAACACGGAGCCCCCTGGGGCTTTCCCGCCGGATGATCGATCCGGGTGGGTTGTCGGCATACGAAGCCGAGACCTTACCGCTCAAATCCCATCCCCCCTTCAACGGAGGATTCTCAGATGAAGCAGGAGGCGTTCGCCTCGATTGCGGTCGAGCCTTCCCGGCGCGAGCAGATCTGCGAGATCTTCGGCGTGCCCTACGATCCCGATCACTGGCACGACTGGCGCTGGCAGATGCGCCATCGTCTCACCCGTCTCGATCAATTCGAGCGCCTGCTCGACCTGACGGACGCGGAGCGGCGAGGGCTCTTGCTGGCGAGTGAGAAGTTTTCGGTCGCGGTCACCCCCTACTTCGCCGCGCTGATCGATCCGCACGATCACCGCTGCCCGATCCGCCTCCAAGTCGTGCCGCAGGAGAGCGAGCTGGTGGTCAGCCGCGGCGACATGACCGATCCCTGCGGCGAGGACGGCGCGAGCGTCGTCGAGGGGCTCGTCCACCGCTATCCCGACCGCGTGCTCTTCCTCGCGCTCGACACCTGTGCCGCCTACTGCCGCTACTGCACGCGCAGCCGGCTGGTGAGCCA
>QHVW01001034.1 GCA_003223675.1 Acidobacteriota bacterium | reverse complement strand
TCCTCGTCAACTCCAACCCCGCCACCATCATGACCGACCCGGAGCTCTCCGACGCCACCTACGTCGAGCCTCTGGTGCCGGAGGTGGTTGAGAAAATCCTGGAAAAAGAGCGCCCCGATGCTCTCCTTCCTACAGTGGGCGGGCAGACCGGCATCAACCTGGCGATCGCGCTCGAAGAGCGGGGCGCCCTCGCCCGCTTCAACGTCGAGGTGTTGGGCGCCGGCATCGAGGCCCTCCGCCTGGGCGAGGACCGCCTCCTCTTCAAGCAGGCCATGGAGGAGGTCGGCCTCAAGGTGCCCCGGAGCGGCTACGCCTCCAGCCTGGAAGAGGCGCGGGAGATCGTCGCCGACGTCGGCTATCCGGTGATCATCCGGCCCAGCTTCACCCTCGGAGGCGAGGGGGGCGGCGTGGCCTACAACCGCGACGAGCTGGAGGAGATCATGGCCGCCGCCTTCCAGGCCAGCCCGGCCCACACCGCGCTCGTCGAGCAGTCCGTCCTCGGCTGGAAGGAATTCGAGCTGGAGGTGATCCGCGACATGGCGGACAACGCCATCGTGGTCTGCTCCGTCGAGAACTTCGACGCCATGGGGGTCCATACCGGCGACTCGATCACCGTCGCCCCCCAGCAGACCCTCTCCGACCGCGAGTATCAGCGGATGCGCGACGACGCCTTCAAGGTGATCCGCCGCGTGGGCGTGGCCACCGGCGGCTCCAACATCCAGTTCGCCGTCGATCCCCGGACCGGCGACCAGGTGGTGATCGAGATGAACCCGCGCGTCTCGCGCAGCTCGGCCCTGGCCTCCAAGGCCACCGGCTTCCCGATCGCCAAGATCGCCGCCCTGCTCGCCGTGGGCTACACCCTGGATGAAATTCCGAACGACATCACCGGCAAGACCTACGCCGCCTTCGAGCCCAGCCTCGACTACACGGTGGTGAAGATCCCCCGCTGGGCCTTCGAGAAGTTCCCGGCCGCCTCGCCCACCCTCGGCACCTCCATGAAGTCGGTGGGGGAGGTGATGGCCATGGGCTCCACCTTCAAGGAGGCCCTGATGAAGGGGCTCTCCGCCCTGGAGCTCGACGGCCTCGCCTCGCGCGAGCGCCGGATGCGTCTTCGCCGCCCTGCGCCAGGGGTGGACCCCCGAGGAGATCTCCGAGGTCTCCCACATCGACCCCTGGTTCCTGCGCGAGATCGCCGAGATCGTCGACCTCGAGGCCGAGCTCGCCTGCTGGGACCTCGCCTCGGTCCCCAAGCCGCTGCTCCGCCGGGCGAAATCCTTCGGGTTGACCGACGCGCGGATCGCCGGCCTCCTCGACTGCCCGGAAGCGGATCTCCTCCAGGTCCGCAACCAGCAAGGGCTGCGCCGCGTCTACAAGCGGGTCGACACCTGCGCCGCCGAGTTCCCGGCGACCACCCCCTACCTCTATTCGACCTTCGGCCAGGAGGACGAGAGCGATCCCGACGACCGGCCCAAGGTGGTGATCCTGGGCTCCGGCCCCAACCGCATCGGCCAGGGGATCGAGTTCGACTACTGCTGCGTGCACGCCGCCTTCGCCCTGCGCGAGATGGGGATCGAGACGGTGATGGTCAACTG
>QHVW01001033.1 GCA_003223675.1 Acidobacteriota bacterium | reverse complement strand
CGTCGGTGAATTCGTTGCCCGGGTTGTCGGCCTGGGCTCCGGTTCCGGAGTTGGTCAGCGTCACCGTGTAGGTGATGGTACCGCCGACCGTGTAGGGCCCGGCGGAGGCCGTCTTGGTGCCCGAGACCACGGCTCCGGGCGCGGCGTTGACCGTGTCGCTGTCCGTCGCCGAGTTGTTGCCCGGGTTCGGATCGGTGACTCCGGTCGCGGTCACCGTGGCCGTGTTGCTCAAGCTGCCGGTGGCCGCGGCCGAGATGGTGCAACTGGCCGTGTAGGTGACGCTGCCGCCCGCCGGCAGGTTGACGGTGCCGTTGATGTTGCCCGAGCCCGACGCCGTGCAGGTGCCGCCACCCGCCCCCACGCAGGTCCACGTGCAGGTCAGCGACGCCGGGAAGGTGTCCGCCACCGTGGAGCCCGGCGCATCGCTCGGGCCCGCGTTGGAGGCGGTGATGGTGTAGGTCACCGAGCCGCCCGGGGTGGCCGTGGTCACGCCGTCGGTCTTGGTGACGGCCAGGTCCGCCTGCGGCGTCAGGGTGTCGGTGTCGGTGGCGCTGTTGTTGGCCGCGTTGGAGTCGCTGGCGCCGCCTCCCGAGACGGTCGCCGTATTGCTCAGCGTTCCGCTGGCCGAGGCCGAGATGGCGCAGGTCGCCGTGTAGGTGATGCTGCCGCCGGCCGGCAGGTTGACGGTGTCGTTGAGGTTGCCCGAGCCCGACGCCGTGCAGGTGCCGCCGCCCGCCCCCACGCAGGTCCAGGTGCAGGTGAGGACCGCCGGGAAGGTGTCCGCCACGGTGGCGCCGGTCGCCGGGTCGGGGCCGGCGTTGGACGCCGTGATCGTGTAGGTCACCGAGCCGCCGGGTGTCGCCGTGGTGACGCCGTCGGTCTTGGTGACCGCGAGGTCGTCGACCAGGAACAGCCCGACGAGCACGGGGTCGTGGTCGGAGGCCCGGTAGGGCGTGCCCGGAGCGAACACGACGCGCGGCGGCACCAGGGCGGAGCCGTCCGGCTTCTCCTCGAAGGTGGCCTCCCCCGGGCTGTCGCGGATCTCGTCGTTGTAGTCGAACAGGTCCACCTCGTCGGCGTTGATGTGCCAGGCGTCGGCGCCGGTGACCTGGGACAACAGGGAGGAGCTCGCGAAGCCGTAGTCGAGGTGGCCCAACTGGCCGTCGAAGAGATAGGAGTAGGTGCTCGCCCCGTGGAACAGGGTCTCGAGATCCGTGTACCCGCCGGCGACCAGGGTGTTGATCGGGTCTTCCTTGGCGTAGGAGTTGAAGTCGCCGAGGAGCAGGATGTCCGGGTCGCCCGCGGCGGGGATCACGGTGCTGTTGATCCAGGTGAGGAGGCGGCTGGCCTGCGCCGTCCGCGTGGCGTTGGAGGCGCCGGCGCCATCCCCGATGGCGGCGTCGCCCGGCAGGCCGGCGCTCGAGCCCTTCGACTTGAGGTGGTTGATGATCACCGTGAAACGCTGGCCGAAGGCCGGGTTTGCCGCGTCGACGACGTCATAGGTCTGGGCCGTCGGCGGCCGGTTGTGGATCGGATCGAGGTCGGAGAGCGGAGAGCCGACCGGCGACACGATGCCCGTGCGGTAGATCTGCTGCACCCGGATGGCGTCGGTGCCGAGCGTGCCGCCGGTATTCACGAAGGCGTACGGATGCGCCCCGCCGCAGCGGGTGTTGACGGCCCCCAGCAGGTCGGTGATCGAGTCGCTCGGCGTGGTGTTCTCGAGCTCCGCGAAGCCGTAGATATCGGCGTTCAGCGTGCAGATGACGATCGACGCCCGCTCGCGCTGGCGGTTGAGCTCGGCGGCGCTGTCGGCGCCGCGGCAGTCCAGGGTGCCGCTCGGGCTGCAGGGGCCGGTGCTGTTGCTGGCGGTGGTGTCGATGGTGGTGAAATAGTTGAGGAGGTTCATTCCCACCGCGTGGATGGCGCCGCCCGCGTTCGGCGGCGTCACCGGCCGCGGATTGGCGACGGTGAAGGTCGTCGGGTTGGCATTGGTGGGGCGGATGCGCCAGGTGGCGTTGCCGAAGCCGGGGAACGACCAGTGGAGGACGCCGGTCAGACCGTTCACCAGGTCGCCGCCGCGGAAGAAGTCGACCCCCTGGGTGCCGGCCGAGAAGCCGCCATTGGCGCGCGGGTAGTAGACGTACTGGAGGCCGTCGGCCGGCCCGGGCGGGGTGGACGTCGTCAGGTACCACTCCTGCGCGTTGTTGTCGTCGTCGAGGACGACACGCCGCCGGCTGAGGTTGTCGGCCCAGGCGGCGTTGCCGGCCACGCTCGGCGGGTTGGCCTCGGTGAACTGCTGCGGGCGCCCCCCCTGGTAGAGGATGATCTGGCCATAGCGCCCGAGCTCGAAGTACTCCGAGACCGAGAGCGTGTCGACGAAGGTGACGAGCATCCCCTCGCGGGCCTCGTAGTAGTCGTCGACGACACCGGCGATGGGCAGCGAGATCGGGGTCGGCGTCACCTGGGCGAGGTTGTTGCCGGCGTCGGTGACCACGACCGAGCCGGCCGCGGTGGCACTGATCTCCGTCATCGTACCCGGAGAGTCGATGAACTCGCTCACGGTGCCGGTCGCCTTGACCCGCTGCCCCTCGGCCACCGGGGTCGGGCAGGTGTTGCAGAAGATGAAGATGCCTTCCGAGGTGTTGGGATCGGCGTCCGCGTCGGCGTCCTCCTCCTGCAGGAAGAAGCCCTTGAGCTTGTTGGCGCCCTGGAAGTTGGCGGTGACGATCCCCTCGACGGTCACCGTGCTGCCGGCGATCGGCGAGGTCGCACCGTTTCCCTGCACGTCGTGGATCTTGGTGATGTCGTCGTTGACGATCGTCCCCAGGCCCTGGCCGTCCGTCACGATCGCGTTGGTGACGTTGGTGACGTTGACGAAGAACGTCTCATCCCCTTCGGGCGTGGTGTCGCCGTTGACCAGGACGTCGAAGGTATAGGTCGAGCTCCCCGCGGGGATCGTCTGCGAGGTCAGCGTCTTCTGGGTGTAGTCGCTGGGCTGCGTCGCCGTGCCGTCCGCCGTGGCGATGTCGAACGTCACCCCGCCCCCGGGGGCCGGGGCCGAGAGGCTCACCGTGAAGGTGAAGGTGGTGGTGCCCGCGTTCCCCTCGTTCAGCGTGACGTCGTTGATCGTCAGGTTGGGGGCCGCGTCGTCGTTGACGATC
>QHVW01000094.1 GCA_003223675.1 Acidobacteriota bacterium | reverse complement strand
GCCGAAGGGAGGTCACGATGGAGGTCCAGGGTGGGTCCAGAGGTGTCGTCGAACCGGGAGCGCGGCCGGCGGGCTGGGGGCTCGCCGCGGCGCTGGTGCTGTTCGCTCTCGCGCTGCTGCTGGCGCTCCAGGGTGGTCCTCCTCCAGCGAAGCCGGCGTCGGCTCCCGCGGCGGAATTCTCCGCCGGCCGGGCGCAGGCGGTGCTGCGCGATCTGGTGGGCGACGGCGCGCCCCATCCGGTGGGCTCGCCGGCCGCGGCGCGGGTGCGCGAGCGCATCCTCGCCGAGCTCCGCTCGTTGGGGCTGACGCCGGAGGTCCAGGAGGGCATCGGCTGCTCCCCGGGCGGCACCTGCGCCCGGGTGAGCAACGTGCTGGCGCGCCTGCCCGGCCGGGAGCCGGGCAAGTCGGTGCTGCTGCTGGCCCACTATGACTCGGTGCCCGCCGGTCCCGGCGTCAGCGACGATCTGGCGGGAGTGGCGGCCGTCCTGGAGGCCGCGCGCGTCCTCAAGGCCGCGCCCCCCCTGCGCCACGGCGTCCTCCTCCTGCTCGACGAGGGGGAGGAAGCGGGGCTCCTGGGCGCGCGGGAGTTTCTGGAGCAGAGCCCGGCCATGGCGGAGGTGGGCGCGGTGGTCAACCTGGAGGCGCGCGGCACCGCGGGGCCGAGCCTGCTGTTCGAGACCAGCGGGCCGGACGCCTGGACGGTAGGCGGTTTCGTCGCCCGGTCCGAGCATCCCTTCACCAATTCGGTGTTCCCCACCGTCTATCAATACCTGCCGAACGACACCGACCTCACGGTGTTCAAGCGGCGGGGCATCTCCGGGCTGAACTTCGCCTTCATCCAGCGCCCGTTGCAGTACCACTCGCCGCTCGACAACCTGGCGGACCTCTCGACCGCGAGCCTCCAGCATCACGGCGAGAACGCGCTCGCGGCGGTGCGCGGGCTGGCCGATGGGGATCTGGCGAGGCCGCCGCAGGGGAAGGCGGTGTACTTCGATCTCTTCCACTCCGTGGTGGTGCGTTGGCCGGCGGGCCTCTCGCCGCTGCTGGGTCTGCTGGCGCTGGCGCTGATCCTCGGCGCGGTGTTTCTCGTCCGCCGGCGCGGTCTCCCGGTCTGGGGCGCCGGCTTCATGCTCGGTTTCGGCGCTCCTCTGTCGGCGCTGCTCCTTCTGCTGGTGCTCGGCATCATCTTCCAGATCCTGCTCTCTCCCGCCTTCCCGGCCCCCTGGTCCGCGAATCCGGGGCCGGCCATCGCCGCCTTCTGGCTGCTCGCCCTGGGCGGAGGCCTGGGGCTCGCGGGCCTGATGGGACGCCGGGTCGGCCTGCCGGGGCTCTGGGCCGGCGTCTGGGTCTTCTGGGCGCTGCTCGGCCTGCTCGTCGGGATCGCGCTGCCGGGGATCAGCTATCTCATCCTCGTGCCGGCGCTGGTGGCGGGCCTTTGTGGCCTGGCCCTGGGCGGCTCGCCAGCCGGCCGCACCCTGGCCGCGGTCCTGCCGGCCTTCGTGGCGGCGCTTCTCTGGCTCGAGATCCTGGGGCTGCTCTATGCGGGGCTCGGGCTCAACGGGCTGCTGGTCACCGCCGTCCTGCTGGCGGTGGTGCTGAGCACCCTGACTCCCCTGATGGCAGGGGTGGGCCCGTGGGCGCGGCGCTGGCTGCCGCTGGCCGCTCTGCTGCTGGCGGTGGTCTGTCTGATCTGGGCCCGGATGATGTCGCCGTTCTCGCCGAAGTCCCCCCACGACGTGGCCATCCTGGCTCATGAGGACGCCGCGTCCGGCGAGACCCGGCTGGTGCTGCGCGGCGGGCCGCCGATCCCGCCCCCCATGCTCAAGGTGGCGGCGTTCGGCAAGGAGCGCGTGTCCCCCTTCCCCTGGTCGCCGCCCACGTCCCGCCTCTTCGTGTCTCCGGCTCCCCCCCTGGGAGCGCCGGGACCGGAGCTCGCGGTGCTGGCGGACTCGACCGCGGGCGGCCAGCGCCATCTGCGCCTGCGGTTGACCTCGGGGCGCGGCGCCCGGGCGGCGACCGTCCTGATCCCGCCGCAGGTGAAGCTGTCCTCAGTGCAGGTGGACGGCGAGGCGGTGCCGCTGAGCGGTGGTGGCGGGAAGGCGGGAGCGCCGCGCCGTCCCGCTGGTTGGTGGCAGCCCATCACCTACCTCACCATACCCGCCCAAGGCGCCATCCTGGACGTCGTGCTCGACACCACCGAGCCGAACGACTGGTACGTCTACGACCACACCTACGACCTGCCACCGTCCGCTCAAGGGGTGAAGGCGGCGCGGCCGGCGTGGTCGGCGGCGCTGCAGGATGGGGATGGGACGTTCGTGAGCCGGAAGGTGCGGATTTAGAGCGGGGTGGGCAGATAGGGAAAGGGCGGGGACAAGGCCCCGCCCTTACGCTCGGCAACCTGTAGGGCTTACTTGCCGCCGGCCGCGGCGATCGACTCGACCTTGATGTTCTTGCCGTCGAGCTCGCCGGAGACCTTCACCTCGTGGCCGAGATTCGCCTTGGCCTCGTCCTGCTTGTCGAGGCCGTAGATCTTCTTGTCGGCGTTGTTGTAGAAGACCAGCTTGCTGCCGTTGCCGACGCACTTCTCGGCGCAGGCCTTGTGGTCGGCGTTGGCGCCCTTGGCGCCGCAGTGCTCGTCGGTGACCCAGCCGGTCCAGGTTCCCTTGGTGCCGGCGGCGCCGGCCAGGGCGGCGAGGGTGAGGGCGAGCAGGGCGAACAGCACGATCATCTTCTTCATGACGTTATCCTCCGTTTTCCGAAATGTGTGTGTGGACAGCCCGAGCGCATGGCATACAAAGAGGGGCACATCTTAGCACGAGATTTCGAGGAACCAAATGCCGACCTACCGTCTGACCATTGAATACGAAGGGACCCGCTATCACGGCTGGCAGGAGCAGAAGAACGCGCGCTCGGTGGCGGGAGAGCTGCGGCGGGCCATCGAGGAGGCGGGAGCGCCGGTGCGGGAGCTGGGGGGCTCGGGCCGCACCGACGCCGGGGTCCACGCCCTCGCCCAGGTGGCCCACCTGCGGCTGGCGCGGGAGGTCGATCCCGAGCCGTTCCGCCGGGCGGTCAACGACCGGCTGCCGGCGGACGTCCACGTCCTCGCGCTGGCCGCCGCGCCGGACCGTTTCCACTCCCGCCACGACGCGGTCACGCGGTCGTACCTCTACCAGATCTCCCGCCGGCGCACGGCGCTCGCCAAGCGCTTCGTCTGGTGGGTGAAGCGCCCGCTCGACGAGAGGAAGATGGCCGAGGCGGCCGCGCTCCTCGCCGGCAAGCACGACTTCCGCCTCTTCTGCGAGCGTCCGGCCGAGCAGCCGAGCACGCTGGTGGTGGTGGAGAGCGCCGAGGTGGCCGCCGACGGCGCCCTGATCCTGATCCGCCTCGCCGCCTCCCACTTCCTCTGGAAGATGGTGCGCCGGGTGGTGGGAACGCTGGTGCAGGTGGGGGCGGGGGAGCTGGACCAGAAAGGGTTCGAGGCGCTGCTGGCGGCGAAGGCGCCGAAGTCGGGCAAGGGGTTGCCGGCGGAGTGGACCGCGCCCCCTTCCGGATTGTTCCTGGAGCGTGTATCGTATAGAGGCGATCTGCCGATGGGGGCCTTGAGGCCTGTCATGGAGGTTTCAGAGGATCGGTAACGCGGATCGGTGACGAGGACACGAGATGACAATACGCCAGCGGGTGACTGTACAGCCAGGAGGTACGATCGAGATCCACGATCCGCAGCTCCCGGACGGAGCGGAGGCGGATGTCCTCATCACGGTCGAGGGGAAAGAGGAAGAGCTGCCGCTGGGAGAATTTGTTCCCAAGCCGAATGCGCGGCCTTTCTGGGAGGAGATCATTGAGATCGGTGCCAGAATCCCCAAAGAGGAGTTGGACAAGATACCCGAGGATCTTGCCAAGAACCTCGACCATCATCTTTACGGGGCTCCGAAGGAAGAGGAATGAGGGCGGTTTTTGCGGATACGAGCTACTGGCTCGCTCTGTTGATCTCCAAGGACAGCCTGCACCGGAAAGCGAGAGCGCTCTCGGAATCTCTCAGGAATGCCCGAGTCATTACCAGCGAGATGGTATTGGCCGAGCTTCTCAATGACTGCAGTCACCGTGGAGCAGCGTTGCGCCGAACGGCCGTCCTCATGATCGGAGACCTTCGGCGAAAGATGGAGGTCCTCATCGTTCCCCAGACGAGCGTCCAATTCCGGGAGGCTTTGTCGCTTTACGAGCAAAGGGATGATAAGCGCTGGAGCCTTACCGACTGTGCCTCATTCCAGATCATGAGGCGCGACCGCATGACCCAGGCGCTCACGCACGACCGCCACTTCGAGCAGGCAGGTTTTCAGGCCCTTCTGAGAGGTTGACCCTTCGGCGGCGGATCGCACCTCGCGATATCCTTCCGCCGCCATGAATCTCCTCTACACCTCCCACATCCCCGCCGGTGACGGCCCGTTCCCGGCGATCATCGCCCTCCATGGCTGGGGGGCCAGCGCCCACGACCTGCTGGGGCTCGCGCCGGTCCTGTTCGACGGCAAGGCGATCATGCTCTGCCCGCAGGGGCAGGTGGCCGTGCCGTTCGGCGGCGGCCAGTATGGCTATGGATGGTTTCCGCTGCGGGCTGGGCAGCCGCCGGACGTCGAGGCGTTCCAGGGCGCGGCGGAGGCCCTGCGGACGTTCCTCGACACGGCGCTGGCGCGCTATCCGATCGAGCCCACGAAGGTCGTCATCGCCGGCTTCAGCCAGGGGGGGACGATGGCCTACGAGCTGGCGCTGCGCGAGCCGGCGCGCTTCGCGGGTCTCGCCGCCCTCTCCTCCTGGTTCCCGCCGCCGCTCGTCGAGCTGCTGCCCAAGAGCCCCGAGCACGAGGGATTCCCGGTGCTCGTCCTCCACGGCACGCGGGACGACCGGATCGAGGTGGAGATGGCGCGCCAGTCGCGGGAGAGCCTGCGTCCCTATGGGGTCGCGATCACCTACCGCGAATTCGAGATGGGACACGAGATTCGGCCGGAGGCCCTGCGGGTCTTCCTGCAATGGCTGGACGAGAAGGCGATGAAGGACCGGTAGATGTAGGGGCGGCCCTGTGTGGCCGCCCTGGAGCCGCCGCGGAAAACACAGGGCGCCCACACAGGGGCGCCCCTACACCTACGAGCCTGGGTTGGATTACGCCGTCGCCATCGCCTCGGCGGGCTCGGCGGCGGGCAGGGTCTCGGTGCCGAACATCACCTTGCGCAGGCGGTCGAAGAAGTTGATCCAGAGGCTCCACATCTCCTCGGCGTTGGTGACGATCGCGTCCACCTCCGCGGGGGAGAAGTCGGGCTCGATCGCCTCGTTGACCTGGGCGACGTGGTCGGGCTCCTGCTGGATGTGGATGTC
>QHVW01001032.1 GCA_003223675.1 Acidobacteriota bacterium | reverse complement strand
TGCTCCCTCGCTTCTCCCCAGGAGAGGCCGGGGCCGCGGACAGGCGGAGTCTAGCAACTATCCTCGGCGCGAGCACCCGCGTGTAGACTCGATTCGGATGAGCGACCTCGATCTCCAGAGCCAGGCCCTCCAGCGGCGCAGCTACGAGCTGTCGATCCTGAACGACGTGGCGCGGGCGCTCAACGCGTCGGTGGATCTCCCCGCCCTGCTCGCGGTGGCTCTGGAGAAGGTGGCCGAGCTGCTGGGCCTGAGCACCGGCTGGGTGCTGCTCTTCGACGAGGCCTCCGGCGAGCCGTTCCTCGCTGCCGCCCAGAATCTCCCCCCGGGCCTCCGCGAGGAGCCGGAGCGCATGGCCGGATGGTGCTACTGCCTCGAAGCGCTCCGCGACGGCGAATTCGGCGCCGCCGCCAACGTCGGCGTGGTCTCCTGCAGCCGGCTGCGCAAGCTCGCGCCGGCTCAGGGGAAGACGGCCGGTCTCCGCTATCACGCCAGCATCCCGCTGGAGATCTCGGATGGCGACGGCGGGCTCAAGCGGCTCGGGATGCTCAACGTGGCCGGCCCCGAGTGGCGCGAGCTCGACGGCGGCACCCTGAGCCTCCTGCGCACCATCGGCGACATGCTCGGCGTGGCCGTCGAGCGGGCGCGGCTCGACGCGCGGCGGCTGGAGTCGGCGCAGACCGAGGAGCGCAACCGCCTCGCCCGCGAGATCCACGACACCCTCGCGCAGGACCTTTCAGCCGTCATCTTCCAGCTCGAAGCCGCCGAGGCGCTCCTCGTCCAGCGGGCCGAGCCGGAGCGGGTCCAGCGGAGCGTCACGGCCGCGCTCGACCTCGCCCGCAAGGGGCTGGACGAGGCCCGGCGCTCCGTCCTCGACCTCCGCGCCGCGCCGCTCGAAGGGCGCACCCTCCCCGGGGCCCTTGC
Source organism: Acidobacteriota bacterium (assembly GCA_003223675.1). Taxonomy (GTDB): domain Bacteria; phylum Acidobacteriota; class Thermoanaerobaculia; order Multivoradales; family UBA5704; genus DATARR01. The sequence goes on along the minus strand of QHVW01001032.1, from coordinate 1,533 downwards.
CGCCCTGGCGGCGGAGGTGGATACGGGCAACGGTCCAGTAGTTCTCTTCGAGATGGGCCCCGCGCCGCCGCCACTGCCGCCCGCCGTCGAGGTCGGGCTCTACCGCATCGCCCAGGAGGCGCTCCAGAACGCGTTGCGCCACGGGGACGCCTCTCGCGTCCTCCTCCGCCTGGAAGCCCCGCCCGGCCGGATTCGCCTCACGGTCCAGGACGACGGCCGCGGATTCACGATCGGCGGCAGCTCAGGGACTGGCAGTCATTTCGGGCTGGTGGGGATGCGCGAGCGGGCGCGCCTGCTGGGCGGCAGCTTCCAGATCGAGAGCTCACCCGGCGCCGGCACCCGGATCACCGCCGACATCCCGCTGAGATCCCATGGCTGAGACCATCCGCATCCTCCTGGCCGACGACCATCCGGTGGTCCGCGACGGGCTCGCGGCCATGCTGGGAACGCAGCCGGATTTCCAGGTGATCGGCGAGGCCGGCACCGGCGCCGAGGCCGTGGCCGAGGCGGCCCGGCTGCGGCCGGACGTCGTGCTGATGGATCTGGAGATGCCCTCGCTCGACGGCATCGAGGCCATCCGCCGCCTGCGCGCCGCCGATCCGGCCGTGCAGGTGGTGGTGCTGACGGCGTTCGATACCGACGAGCGGATCCTCGGCGCCCTCCAGGCCGGCGCCCAGGGGTACCTGTTGAAAGGCGCGCCGCGCGCCGAGATCTTCGCCGCCATCCGCGCCGTGAGCGCCGGCGGCGCCCTCATCCCGCCGGTGGTCGCCTCGAAGCTGCTCCGGCAGGTGCGCGCCGCGGAGAGCCCGGACGCCCTCACGGCGCGCGAGCGCGAGGTGCTCGGGCTGGTGGCGGCGGGGCTCGCCAACCGGGAGATCGCCGCGCGCCTTGCGATCAGCGAGCGCACCGTGAAGTTCCACGTCAGCGCGCTCCTCGCCAAGCTCGGCGCGAAGAACCGCACCCAGGCCGTGCGGCTGGCCCGCGAGCGCGGCTTGATCCCTTCCTGAAGCCCGTCTGACCTGTCCTTTCGTCCAGGTGAAAAACCCTTCCTTCGCCGGATGCGCGCGGCGGCGCGGATCTCTATCTTGAGGTCATGGACGAAAGGAAAGGATCTCTCATGAATCGCACAGCACTGATCACGGGCGGTAGCCAGGGGCTGGGCCGCACCGTCGCCGACTTCCTGGCCGCGCAGGGTTACGGATTGATCATCACCGCCCGCACCGAGGAGGACCTCGCCGCGGCGGCCCGGGAGCTCCGGCGCCACGGCGGACGGGTGACCGCCCTCGCCGGCGACGTGGCCGCTCCCGAGCACCGCCACCGCCTCGCCCGCGCCGCGCGCGAGTTCGGCCGGCTCGACCTCCTCCTCAACAACGCCTCCACTCTGGGCGCAACTCCCCTACCCTCACTGATCGAATACCCGGCGGACGAGCTCGAGGCCGCCTTCCGCGTCAACGTGATCGCTCCCCTGGCGCTGGCCCGCGAGGTGCTGCCGCTGCTGGAAGCGAGCGGTGGATTGATCGTCAACGTATCGAG